>NZ_JBKFBD010000026.1:0-78619 GCF_053345975.1 Microbacterium sp. C23T
CTCCGCGGACGAGGGATCGACAGCCTCCCAAGCATCAAGACGCAGGATCCGGCAGACTGAGCAAACGACAACCAGGTGGCCTAGTTTTCGCCCGTCGTTTTGGCCGGTTCTTCAACCGTCGTCGACAGGCGGATAGCGCCTTGGGCTGTTCCGTCTGCGCTTCGAACTGAGCGAACCCGTACCAGACCCACGCGACAGCCGACGCGAAAACGCCAAGCGACGCCAGAATCCAGAAGGCTGTCCGCGTGCCACGCGAGCCGCGATCAGACTTCACCTCTGCGGGGGCACTCACTCGGTCAGCCTACTCGGGACGTGCTTGGCAGACCTTCGCGCTCGCGGACCGCGTTGCGCAGGGGACGTCGTCGCCCGAATGACAAACGATCAGGGGCTTAGCGATGTGAGCGCGGCTGCCGCGGCACGTCGGAACGATCGCAACGCAAAGCCCCAGTACGAGCCAGAGGTGAGGCCGCAGGCGCGCAGCGCCGCCCGATGGTCGAGTGCCACCACCGTCGCGGCTCCTACCGCGACGCTCCACCACGCTACGAACACCAATACGCGCGCCGCGGTGGGCGTTGAAGCGAATCCGACCCTGAGTTGATCGATCTGGAATGCCAGGTGGTGCTCCTCGTCGAGTGCAATCCTCGTCCCAATCGCCCGGACAACTTCGTCCGGGCCCGAGCGCGCGAGCATTACGAAGTACGGCATGGCAACGGCCTCCGCTGCCAAGAACAGGGCCAGCTCAATGCGAAGACCGAGTAGCCGCCGCAAGTGCGTGAATGCTCGGTCCGACCAGTGAGCCGGCAGTGGCGACGCGCCGAGGTGCTGCAGACCACGTTTGAACAGCTCAGAGTGCAGTTGTTCCTCCACGACGAGCATGCGGAGCGCCTCCCGTTGCGCCGCGCCGCATCCCGAGGCTTTGCGCAGCAGGTGCTGTCCGTCGCCGCCTTCGCCGAGCTCGAACCTCTGGAACGAGTGAACGATCGCAGTCCGGACGTCATCGGGGAGATCTGCGGGCGAGTCCCAGTTCACGCTGGCTTCGATCGCCTCGTGGCGGGCACGGTTGCTGGTGAAATAAGTCACCCAACGGTCGAATGGATGCTCAGTGGACGCATTTGCACCGACGGGCACCACCGGAGTTTTCCCGTTCATCGCTGATCGCCTCCACGCCCGGGTCCGGTGGAATGCGGGCCGCTGCACGCTGGCAGTGGTTGCCGGTAAGCGTTCATGTGCTCAATGTGCCAGAAGCTGAGGGAGTGACTCTAACCAAACACGAGCAAGGACGGATGGGGGCGCGCGAGGGGACCGGCGAAGGCGCGGCTAAGAAGCCGGGCTGAGGACCCGCCGGAGTGAGCGACGACCGGGTGTTAACGTGTGAGCGGTTAGCGGAGGAGAGTGGATGAGGAGTCTGGCGCGGCTTGCATGGGGCGCGCTTTGCATTGTGATCTTCCTTGGCCTCGCGCTTATCGACGAAGCTCCAACGCGCGCAGGAGGACCGCTATTCGGTCCCACGCCGGCGACGCCACCCGATGATCGCGAGCGCGGTGGCCCCGATCAGGAGCGCGAGCCCGAGCAGCCAGAGCCAGGCTGCGATAGCGGGCATCGCAGCAGACAAGACGAGGCAGACGCTGGCGCCGAGGATCAGGGCGACCAGAGCACGTCGGCTGATCGTTTCGGTGCGAGCGTCACGTGTCACGTCAGAATGGCCCATCGTCTCCGTCAGACTCTCCCATTCGGAAGCCACGACCCACAATCAAGACATGGGGCACTTAACGACTGGCATTCGCGCGGAATCAGCCTCGTCTGACCGACCGCATATGCTCCTTGGGACACGAGGCCTAGGGAAGCGGATGATGACCGACGGGTCGGTGAGGGCGCTGACAATTCTGGGGTGCGCAACCCTGCTCACGCTGACCGGATGCGTGCCAGCGCCTTTCGCGTGCCCGGCCATCGGCTGGACGAACTCGCTCACCGTGGAGCTGGCCGGCGACACCTCCTCCGTCGCCACAATGCAGCTATGCACTAAGGATGGGTGTGCTCCTGGACCCAATCTCGACTCCAGCAATCCGCTCAGCCTGATCGCTCTCGTCGATCGAGACGGCGACGCGTGGGTCTTTTCGACTGACATGCTCGCGCTCGAGGAGATCACAGTTCAGACGCTCGCGGCCGATGGCTCCGTACTTTGGGAGACTCGCGTCAGCCCCGATTGGGAGCGCGTGGGAGGAACCGAACAATGCGGTGGCCCGAGCATCGCCATCGTGTCGCTCACTCCTTGACGAGACGTTGAGATCAACGCGGCCCGCTCGCGGACCCGCAACCGACACCAACGACCGGATGAGAGCGGCCAAAGAGCTCGGCGCTTCACTGTCGGAGGTTGGCGCTAGCGTCGACTCGTGATCGAGATCGCCCGAACCCGCCGCACGTCTAGCGCCTCGGCTTCGTTGTTCTTCGAGCGCTGGTGCGCTATCGAAACGCACCCCGAGTGGGCGCCGAGTATGGAGTACTTCAGGCTGTCAGAGCCCTTCGGCGTGGGCGCCCGCGGAGTCCTGAAAGCGGTCGGGGGTCAAGAGTCGCCGTTCCGCATCACGACGGTGGGGCCGGGCTTTGTCTATGCCGACACCACCGAACTCGATGGGGCGGAGTTGACCGTGCACCACGAGGCCGTTGCAGGGCTCGACGGTACCGAGGTCACACTGTCTGCATGGCTCGATGGGCCCGGCGAAGCGCATCTGGCAGGGGGAATGTCTGACGAGGTTCAGCACAGCCTGGAGCGCGACCTGGCTTCGCTCGCAGCGCTGGTCGAGGGCTAGCATCGGTCGGCGAGCCAGCCGATGGCGCCCGGCAATCGCACTGGCTGCGACGCCAGCGGCGGATAGATCGTTGATGGCTGCGTGCGTAGACCCGAGCGCGCCGCTATGCGACTCTGTGGGCATGAGACGGCGCAGCATTGTGGCAGTATTCGCGATGGCCGTCGCAATCGGCCTCGCGGGATGCTCGCCAGACGGTTCGCGCACGCCGCCAGTAGTGATGAAGATCGGCGAACTGCAGGGAGCGACGGTCCAACTGCTCACGCACCAGGTGCTGCAGATCGACCCCGGATCGCTAGCCGCCGACTCGATTCACGGCGTTGTCGCGGACACCGGTGTCGCCCAGTTCGTCGCAGGCGACGAAACCGACGACGGTACGTGGTGGCCGAAGGCGTACGGCGTAGCGGAGGGCGAGACCGCAGTGGTGCTTTCAAACTCGGATGGCGGCATTCAGGATGTCGAGTTCACCATCGAGGTATCGAGGTAACCGTCCGCGATGGATGGAGCGGCGGCCCTGCATTCGCCACTACTGGCCGCCCGCCGCAGGGGCATGGAACCGCTACCGGTCGACGCGGACGAGGCGCCGAGTCCCGACAGTCGGCCCAGGATTAGCGCGCTCAGCGACCGGCCATCTCGCGGCGCGTTACGAATCGAGACGCCTACCCCAGGAGGGCTATCCCGCCCGGGATCACCAGTGCGCGATCTCGCGGAGTATTCATCGGGAGGTCGTATGGTGTCGCGAGGGCACGAGCATCCATACTTTCGGCATGACGTTCCCCCCGCTGGGGCAGGGTGGCGACGCTCCCGGCACGGATGCTGGGGTGCCCGCCTGGTCCGCCGACGGCTATCGTCCCCCCGGCCTCAACATCGAAGGCGAATCAGCGCCCGAGACCTCCGGCGTTGAGCCGGCCCGACGGCGACGTCGAACGAAGGTCGCCTTGACGATCGGCGGTGGGCTGATACTGATCGCGGGGCTGATCGCGATGGGGGTTCCGGGGGGCCTGTTCAATCCCCGATACGACCGAGAAGCACCGGTCGATCTTTCAGCGTTCGAGGAGGTCGGCTGGGATCGATATGTCGACCTCACTGTGTACGACGACACCTACGAAGGCGAGCATTTCATCGCATACGGCACGATCCAGGGTGCGAGTGGGTCTTGTCCATCGGTCGCCTTCGTTCACAATGTCCAGTACATCGACCCGGACGAGTACTTCGAGTGGAAGTGCCTGCTCCCCGCGGCGGGAGATGTCAGCGATCCCGATCCTCCGGACCTGTCCGCGTTCGCAACCGGGACCCATGTGAAGATGTGGGTCACGGTGGTGACCGAGAAAATGCGGGGCGACGAGCGCTTCCCGGTCGACCTCAATAGCTTCGCCGTCCACCGTCTCGAGGAGATCCCCGCTCGCTGACCGACCGGGCTACGTGCGCTCGCGCGGTTCCGCCCTCCTGGCATTCTTACTGCCGCGGCGAGTCCCGTCGACCAGCATTGCCGCCGCCGGCACGACTGACGTGATACCGACGAACAAAGCGAAAGGATCGCCCGCGATCGAGCCGAGCGCGATGAACGTCACCGCGAAAGCGATAAACACGGAGCCCGCGACTAAGAGTGATCGCGGAGTCCAGTCCGTCGGGAACATGTGACCAGTATCGTGTGCGTGGAGTCGCGGACGCTCACCGATGGTCTCGCGCACATCGTGGTCGCGGGACCCGTCGGCATGGCGTCTTTGCCTGATCGCTCGCGCGTGGCGCGCTGGGAACTGACCCGACGCCACCCTCCGCACCCAGGGACCCTTGTTCTCACCGGGCATCGCTCTTGGCACGGCTGCCAGCTTCTAAGAGTCGGTGAACTCGGCTAGTGCACGACACCTTTGAAGACAGATATCCACTTTGAGACCCAGGCCACCTTCCCTGAGAGCCAAGTAACCTCCTCGGCGGCGAAGCCGGCCGTCTGCAGACTGCTTGAGAGCGTCGGCCACCGGGTCGTGCCGAGTTCTCGCTCCGCAGCGCCCCACGCTGCGATGCAGGGCGACGCTGCGGCTGCCACTGCGAACGTGCCAAAGAACTGGTCGGACCCTTCCGTGAGGTCCTGAACGGCCTTCGCGGTGTAGCCGCCAGCGAACGCGCAGGTGGCCACGGCCTTGCGCGCCTTGCTTCCGGACGCGAACATGTCCACGGCGGCCACCTGCGTCAGATTCTGGAGACGTCCGACGATGGTCTCCTGCACGAGCCATGCGGACGTCAAGATTGGATCGACATGCCACTCTATGCTCGCGACGCCCTGGAGGCCGGGACTCGCTAGCACCATTACATCTCCGGGTACCGCGAAAGTCCCGACGTCTAGCTGCTGAGCCGCCACCTCTTCTCGGAAGATCCCACCCGCAAGCTCCGACGAGTCCAAGTCCGCGGTGGCCTCGGCGTCGTCCGAATAGAACGCGAAGACGACACCTGACTTGTTCTCTAGGGTGGCGGCGGAGAGGTCGGAGTTGCCACAGACGATCGTGTCGTCGTGGTACTGCTCTTCATCGGGAATGTCGGTCACGAGGTCCAGCCGGTCTGGGTATGAGGCTGTACAGCCCGCCTCAGGCGCTGGCTCTTCGGGCACTGGCTCATCATCGTCCCCCGCACCCGTACAACCCCCGAGTGCGACAGCGAGGACACAAACAATAAGTGCGGACACGACGCGCGTGTTCATATCTACCTCCCCAGTGAGCAGACTGCTGCATTCTGGCATCAACCGGCTATGCGCAACAGAGGCGCGGCCGCCGAGCTCGTAACCCCACCACGACGCAAATGCACACCGAGCTCAACCGACTCATCCCCGACATGACCCTGGACGGTGTCGCGACGAGTTCGATCTAGGGAAAGCGTGGACTGTAGACCTTGCCCTCGCAATTGACCTCACCGACGGAGCGATGATGACCGCAGGACGACCGACATCCGCGCCGGCGGGACGCGGCGCGACGCGGGAAGCTAGCCGGCGAGGACGCGGTCCAGTTTCGCGAAGGTGCGTCGCCACCCTTCGGCATAGTCGTGTTCCGACGCACCGCGGAGGTCCTGGTGCACGAAACGCATGCGTGTTCCGGTGTCATCCCCCGCGAAGACGACGTTCACTCGAGATGCAGTGTTGGTTTCGCTGAGCCACGACCACGTGAACTCCAGCTCAGTCGGCTCCTCGACGCGGAGGTACTCGCCGGTGCTGGTGTGAAAGTCACCACTGGAATCTTGGAATGAGATGACGAAACGGCCGCCTGGTCGCACGTCGAGAGCTGCCGATGTCACGACACCATCGGGGTCGGATCCCCACCAGACACGCACGATCGTGGGGTCCGTCCACGCGGCCCATACCTTCGTCTGCGGTGCATTGAAGTGGTGATCGACCGTGATCGACGTTGCGGGCTCCTCGGCCATGCGACGAATGCTATCGCCGCGGATCGCACACGGCATGCCGAACGCGTGCCTGACGGGACTCAGGCTCGAAGTCCATCCACCCGTCCGTTTTAGCGATGCTTCATCGGGCCTCCGCTGGGTGGGGTCGTCCTAAACTCGCGGCGTGGACCTCATGGAGCAGCCGCGTTGACCCTCTTGCGGCGTGCTGATGCGCGACGAGCCCGGCGCATACCGGCGCCCGTCGTGCGGTCTTTTCATGGTCGTCGGTGACGTGCCGCCGGCCCCTACTTTCGACGGACCGAGCATCCGCGGCGGGTAGTCCGTATGCGAGACAGACGGGGACAGCCATCCGCACGCTCTCCGGGACCTTGTTGGCGAGCTGGGACTGTTCATTCAGTTCTTCCCGCAGCTGATCGATGCTCAGGGCCGGGTAGCGGCGCGGGTGGACCGCACGAACACCCAGATCACACCGAACACGGCCACCATGATCGTCACCACATACGCGAGCGGAACGAACACGCCGACAATTGCCGCGACCGCCGCCACCGCGAACGACACTGTCGCGGGCATCACTGCCGCCCGATGACCCTCACGCCACGCATCATCGCTCTTTTCCAGCGCCGGCAGCTTGACTCCGAAGTAGCGGTTGCGCCGCAACCGGCCGACGCTCGCAGCCAGGCACGAGATGACCAACACACCCAGCAGCGCCGTGAACACCCACGCCAACACAGCAAGGACCACGCCACACCCCCTTCTCTGAGTCGCAAGTCACTGCGTCGGCACATCTCCGAGCTGCGCCGCACGTCGGCCACCACCCCAACGCGTTCGACTGCCGAGGATCGGCCGCGCTGTAAGCATCCCACCACCGTCCAGAAATCGCAGCGGATCGCGCACCCAACGCATTCACAGACCCGCCCGCCAGAGGACTGCGTCAGTGAGGGACCGGCTTGTGAGTCGCGTGGCTCATGGATGAGTTTCCGGTGTCGTGGGTGTCGTCGTCTGCGCCTTCACTCTCGGAGCAGTGCGAGTTCGCTTCCCCAGTTGTCGATCATGCGCGTCAGCTGGTCGTCGCCCTGGCGCGCATCGTATGCATGGCAAGCGATCTCCACGCGGTGGAACGTTTCTCGGATCGCCGCTGGATCTCCGTCGATGGTTCGGTCTAGCAGCGACGGCAGCGACTGGCCGGGCCAGTCGGGCAGCGGATGCGTGCCCAGTTCCCAAAGCAGGTACTTGTTGTACGGGCGAACTCGGGCAGCAAGGGAGAAGATGACGTCCAAGAGCCACGCCACCGACTCAACGGCGTCGAGTCGGCGTTCGGTGGTGCGGCCGTCGCGGTCCGACTTCAGGGCGCGATACGCGAAATTGATCCACCCGTCGAGGCGATCATGGCGCAGCAGTACGGCCTGCTGCTCGTCCGGGGTGAGCGTTGCTTGCCGCAGTGCTGCGGCCACCACTCGTCCCCCTGCACGGTCGAACAGGACGGGCGCCCACGCGAATGCCCAGCGGTTCCACCAGTCATTGGTTCCGTACGGTGCGGCAGTCTCGAGCGCGGTCAACGACGTCGGAATCTCATCGACCGCCGACGAGTGGGTGACCGTTCGGTCGGCTGCGGCGGTGTCAGTCAGCACGACAAACACGTCAAGGTCCGAATGATGCGTTGCGAAGTCGCGGCCCGCCGAACCAGAGAGGATCAGACCAACGAAACCCTCGCCGTGGTCCCGCGCGTTCTGGCGCGCCAGCTCCTCGAGCAGCTGACGCGCCGATTCGTCGAGGTGCGCGGGGAAGTCTAAGGCGGGCTCGTCGACGCGCGGCATGCCCTAACCTTGCCAGTTCAACCGCGCGCACTGCACGCAGCTCAGCAAGCAACCGCGGGCGGTTAGAAACGCATGGATGGCGCGCATGGCGACCGCGCTACGCGCGACGTCCGCCGAACTCGCGCTACGGGAGCTACAACTCTATGACGACGCCGGCGTGCTGATTGACACCGCACTGTTCGGTGCCGTCGATGCGTACCCAGTCGACGTCAAGGATGCCCTCCTGGACGATCGCCCCGGCAGCATCAGAGACGCGGTATCCCATCAGTGCGGGAGAGTCGAGCAGCGTTGCCGTCCACCCAGCGACGCTATCGCCCTCGAGTCCGAATATCCCGGTTGCGATAGGTGTCGCCGTGGCTCCGACCTCGACCGGTTTCTCGACAGGCCCCGGTGTGCAACCCTCCCCGCTGCAGAGCTCAAGGCTCAGCCCGGCTGTGGGTGAGGACAGCTTGATCGATGCGGTGCTGCTGTAGCCGATCGCGGGGCACGCGAACGGGATGGGAAACGATGTACAGCCGGTGAGCGCGAGGATCACTGCGGCTGCCGCGATCGAAGAAGCGAGTCGTCGCATGGAGCCAGTCTCGGGTCGATCGGGTCTCGCGCGAGGAGATCGTTATCAGCCTGCGACTCCGCTTACGCTCACGCCCGTCCGTTCGGACACGGCCTCGCGCCGGCTGCGGAGACGGAAGGCCACCCAGCGCGCGAACGCGGTGCACCCGCCGCAGACCGCGGCGAAGATCAGCGCGAGAAGCAGAATCGGCGGCGCGATCGGCGCTCCAACCGCTGCCGCCCTTGCAGCCAACGCGACCACGGCGCCCGCAACGAACCCGAGGATGCCGAACGCGACCACGTGAACCCAGCGACGGTGAACGCTGCGCAGCGCCCACCCGAGCAGCCACGCGAACGGCGCGCCAAGCCAGGTGAGGGCCAAGGCGATGACGGCGTAGGCGACGACCGTGGCACCGAGGAGGGGTAGTCCCCCGGTGTCACGGAACGTGTCCGGGTATCTGATGCAGCCGTATGCAAGGGAGAGAACCATGAACGTCGCCCAGACCGTCAGCGTGTGGAGCGTGACGTCATGGAATGTGAAAGCCGTCACGTCTGTACGCCCGGGGGATGCCGCGTCGCCCGGGCGCTGCATCGCGTCATCCATGCCTCGCACTTTAGTAGTCGCCGGCGTCCGCTGGAGGACCGCTCAGCGAGCGCCTTCCCTGGCGCCACGACCGGCAGCCTGCGGGGTTGGTGGGATTCCGGGGCGCGTGTGGGGGATCGGAACGTCGATACGCTCGCAGCAGCAGACGGGAGGACAAGGGTTGCTACAGGCACTGGCGGTCGTCGCGGCGACCGGCATCGGGGCGGCAGTCACGGTTGTGGTGTTCTTCGCTGGCAACGGGAGTCTGACGAAGATCGAGCAGCTGTCCGCTGTCATCGAGAGGACTGAGCCAGGTCAGCATCGAGACGCGCTCGTCGCGGTTCGCGAGCAGATGACCCATCGGTATTTGCAGCGAGCGGCGCAGCCGGGGACGACGCAGGCGATACCGTGGCTCTTCACCGGAACCGCGATCATGGCTGTTGGCTTGTTCGGCACGATTGGTCTGACGCAGTTCCTGGTCGACATCACGCAAGCAACGATCGCGAGCGTCGATGACCTGCGGCCCTTCTCGGCCGTCACCTCCGCGGTCTCTGTCTCGATCTGTCTCGTTGGTCTGGCCGTTTCAGGCGTCGGTCTCGTCAAGATGTTTCGAGGGCGGTAGGCCACCGACCATCGGTCGCCGACGCGAAGGACGCGACGGCCGATCTCGCATCTCGTCGTGTCACGTTGCGCGTGACGAACATCGACAGCAAGATGTGGTCCTCGACAACGTGCGAACCGCATGTTGTCTTGTGAGGAGCGGACGGGTTCTGAGATGGCTGCGGTCGAGGATGTTCGGGCGCTGGGCGGTGAATTGGAGCGCTCGTACCATGTGTACGTGCGGGGGCGACTGAAGTTTCGCGTGGGGCAGCTCGTCTACGTGGCCTTCTCCCTCGATGAGACGGTGATGGGTTTCGCGTTCCCGAAGGAGGAGCGGGCGGCGCTTGTCGGCGGTAACCCCCGCAAGTTCCAGATGCCATCGGAGTCAGACATGCGCTTCAATTGGGTCGAGGCGGATTTGGCCTCGCTCGACCCGACCGAGGCTCGCGAGCTCGTCGTGGACGCCTGGCGCATGGTCGTCCCCGAGAAGGTGTCTCACGCGTACGACCTGATCCATCCAAACGGCCCGGGCTGAGGCACGGAGTGGAACTCGTGCGAACTCGTTAGGTTCGGGTCAGCGGCAGGCTGATGCCCCCTGATTCGGTAGGCAGACCTGCGCGGTCCAGGACCGCCTACGGGGCGGCCACAAAGGTCCCCTGGTGGAAGAGCATCTGCAGACGCCCGCCCTCCGACGACCAGATCGACGAATGCCGGCTGTCACCGTCAACGCCACGGATGAGGTAGGTGACCAACACAAGGTCAGGGCCCAGCTCCAAGAGTCGCCACTCGTCGGTGTCGGCAGCAACGCGTTGACGTTCGCCGGACAGCGCCGCCACGATCTCATCGCGCGACCACTCTCGCCCTGAGCGACCGATCTCCACAAAGTCCGGGTGCAGAAGCTCCACCACGCGCCGTGGGTCACGCCGAACACCTGAAGACAGCAGTTGCTCTTCGGCGGCACGAACACTCTGAAGATCCACCAGCCCAGAATTGCACGGGGCGCGACTCACCTCCGCGCAGCTCCACAGCGATCGGGTGTCGGCGGTGTGCCGGATGATGAGCACATGACCGGGCACACGCACTCGATTCCGCTCACGATCGACTACGTCGAGATCTCAGTCACCGACATGCAGGCCGCTCGTGACTTCTACGCCGCCGCCTTCGGCTGGTCGTTCACGACCTACGGCGACCAGTACTCGGGCATTCGCACCGCGGCTGAACTGGGAAGCGACGGCGAGGAAGCCGGCGGGCTGCTCCTTGCTGAGACCGTCACCCGAGGCGGCCCCTTCGTTCTCCTCTACGCCGATGACATCGACGACGCCGTGCAGCGCGTCACCCGGGCCGGTGGAACCGTCGTGAACGGTCCCTATGAATTCCCCGGTGGCCGCCGCTTCCACTTCCTCGACCCGAGCGGCAACGAACTCGGTGTGTGGTCGGCCTCGTAAGAGCGACGATCACGCCTCTTCGCTGGCGGACCGTACTGCGCCCGCTGACCCACCGCCGTCCGGCCTCGGGGCACTTGGCCGACTTACCGGCAGATGCCGCAGGCGCCGATCCGGAGCACATCTGTCTCGTTGACGCGGTCGTCCGACTAGGGCCAGCCTGTGAGAAACGAGTCATGCTCGTCATCACACCATTCGGATGGAGCCATTGCCGTGTCAGTATCACCGCACGAGTCGTTGATCCAGGACTACATCGAGGCCGTCTTCAATCGGCATGAATTGGATGATCTGGGAACGTACTGGGTAGAAGACCTTTCCTCTCATTGGATGGGCCAGGAGAGCCTGCACGGACTACCCGCGTGGCGCGACGCGATGGCCGCTTTCTTCACCGCGTTTCCGGATGTCACGTACACGCTCGACGACCTGTTCGTCGCCGGCGACCGCGGCGTGTGGCGAGGCCACTGGCGCGGCACCCAGCGTGGCAACTGGGCAGGAATCGCCGCGACCGGCAAGACGGTGGAGTGGACCGCCATCATCATCGGCCGCTTCGCCGACGACAAGCTCAAGGAGGACTGGGTCGAATACGACCGCCTCGGACTTTACCGACAGCTAGGCGCCATCCCCCTCAACGGTTGACCGCGAACCGGCCCGCGTGCCACAACTAGCGGTGCGCGCGGAGAGCCTCATCGATCGCTGGGAATGTCTGCAGCAGCGAGATTGCTTCCACAAGTGTGAACAACGAGGTCAGCGAGGCCCTGCACCGAAGTCAGCTCATCGACTTGACGACGACCGGTCGCCGTAGCGGACTGCCGCGCCGCATCGAGATCTTCTTGCACGATGAGGACGGCGTGCTGTTCATCACCGGGATGCCGCGTCGAGACCGCACAAGGGACTGGATACACAACATCACTGCAGACCCCAACGTCATTGTGCATCTGAAGAAGGGCATCGAGGCCGAGGTCCCTGCCACGGCGCGGGTAATCACCGATCCCCACGAAGCGCGGCCGCTCATCGAGGCTGCCGCCCGCCGATGGCACCGAGACGATGTCGACGAGATGATCGCGCATAGTCCGCTCATCGTGCTGACTGCGGCTACCGCGCCCGCCGCCTGACGGCATACCACCGACCGGCTGCCGGATGGTCGAGGATCTGCCGACTCTCGATCGCGGACAGCGTGTGTCAGCGTCGGGAGCTAGCGTTGCCGCATGAACGCACCCTCGGACGCCTCCTTCCTCTACGCCCAGATTCCGTATCGTGACGCACCTGCCGCACTCCGCTGGCTCGAGCGTGCCTTCGGGCTGGAGACCACCGCCGAATGGCCAGATGACGACGGAGGCATCCAGCACGCTGAGATGCGACGCGGCAACGCCGTCTTCACGGTCTTCACCGACCGCGCTGGATACGACCGGCCGCACGCCCGCGGTGAGTCGGTCGGTTTCGGGCTGGTGTTCGCTCTCGGCTCGCCGGTCGACGTCGACGAGACATTCCGATCGGCAGTCGACGCCGGCGCGGTGGTGGTCTTCGAGCCCACGGACACGGAATGGGGCAACTACCGCTGCCGTGTCCGCGACCTCGAGGGCTACGAGTGGACCTTCGGGACCTACAAGCCCGGCGAGCCGCAGGAGTGGACGGATGCTGACGATCTCGATTGAGTGGGGGCAGTCAGCAACCAGTCGATCGTGTCGACCTCCAACCGCGTTGCCCTCTCGCTGGAGCCCCGTCAAGATTCCGCATAATCACGCGGCCGGCGAAAGGTTTGTCAGCCGCGTACGACGTCCCCCGAGCCCGACACGCGCACGTCGGTGCTCGGGTCGCCGGAGTACGTGACTCGACCGCTGCCCGAAAGGTCGACCGACAGGCTGACGCTCGCCGCGACATCCACCTCACCCGACCCGGACAGTTTCACAACGGCATCCTCCGCGTCGAGCTGTTCGGCGTCGACGTTGCCGCTGCCCTCCAGGTCGATGGACAGCTCGGCGGCCGAGCCGGCCAGGGTGACATCGCCCGACCCCGAGATCTGCACCTCGACACGATCGGCCGCCAGGCCCGACCAGTCGACGTCGCCCGAGCCCTCAATGTCGAGCTGAACGGTGCCGTCCGCCGAGACCGTCGCCTCGACATCACCCGAGCCGTTCAGTTCGAGCCGCTCCAGCTGTGGCAGGGTGAGGTCGTACCGCACGTCACCCATCCCCATCGTGAAGCCCGGAGTGGTGTCCAGTACGAGCGTGTCGTCGCTCACGTCGGACGTGAGACGGTCCATCATCCCCTCCGGCGCACGAACCGTGAGTGCCGGCTCCCCCTCCGACACGACGAGATCGCCGGAGGTCTCGAGCACCACGTGCGACACGTCGCCGATGTCCCGCTCTTCCGAGGCCATCGGTCCGACGGGGATCATCAACGAGCACCCCGACAGCGCGAAGACCGACGCCGCGATCACAATGACGCCGGGCACGCGGCATCCTTTTCCGTTCATCAATGACTCCCTCCGCCATCGAAGGTGTGCCGACAGGTCTCCGGGCGACCTTCGACAGCCCTCGCCGGATGCAGGGCGAAGCCGCGGAGAGTCTGAGCGCTCCCAGCCGCGCCCACGTCACCATGATGGAACGCCAGGCACGCTCGTGCCACCCCTCCGGAACTCAGCCGAGGTGCTGGCGGGCGAAGTCGCCGAACTCGGCGAGCGCGGCGCGCGCCGCGGGGAGTACGGCGTTCCACAGCGGGAAGGCGTGGATCATGTGCGGCAGTACGTGCAGGCGCACATCCGCCTCGGCGCGAGCGGCGGCTCGCACCAGGCGCAGGGAGTCGTCGAGGAGCGTCTCGTCGGCTCCGACCTGGACGAGCGTCGGCGGCAGGCCGGTCAGGTCAGCGAAGAGCGGCGAGACCCGCGGGTCATCGCGCGCCACGCCGGGCGGCACGTACGCGGCGGCGAGCTCTTCCAGGTACGACCGGTGGAGCAGCGGATCGATGGCGGCGTTCTCGTCCACGGACGCGCCGGACATCGTCAGGTCGGTCCACGGCGACACCAGCCACAGGCACGCCGGCCCTTCGCGTCCGGCACGGCGCAGCTCCTGCCACAGCGCGAGGCTCAGTCCCCCGCCGGCGCTGTCGCCGCCCACGACGATCCGATCCGGCGCGATCCCCGTGGCGTTGAGCCAGTCCCACGCCGCGAGCGCGTCCTCGAGCGAAGCGGGGAACGGATGCTCCGGCGCGAGGCGGTACTCCAGCGCGAGGGTTCGGATACCCGCCGCGCGGCCCGCCGCGGCCGCCATCGTGCGGTGGCTTGCGATCGACCCGGAGCAGTACCCGCCGCCATGGAGGAAGAGCAGAACGCGCGTGGTGTCGGCTCCGGGAGCTCGCGACCATTCGGCGGCAACGCCTCCGGCATCCGCGGGCTCGAAGGCGATGTCGCCGGCCACGGGCCAGGCAGATCCGACCTCGACGATGCGCGCTCGGCGTTCCGCCCACCCCACCGGCCGCGGCTTCGAGCCGAGGAGCGCACGCACCTGCTCGATGCCGCTGCCGTCGTAGGCGCTCACGCGGCCAGGTTAGTGACGGAAGCCGGCGGGGACGAGGCATCCGTCATCCCCGCCACCGCTTTCCGAACCGCAGCTGATCGCTCGCAGCGGCCGGAGGGGCTCAGCCGAGAGCGAGGAAACGCGCAGTGGCGCCGTGGAAGGTGCTCGCGGGACCGTCGTGCGCAGCGCCCGGAGCAACCGCCTGGGCTCGCGGCGTGTCGGAGGAACGATCGACGAGTCGGCGATGCCCAGCGGGACGATCCGCGCGCGGACGCAGGAGTGCGCCTGCTCGAACAAGAACCCGGGCCGGGAGAGACGTCGCCGCGTCGGCCGCACCCGCGACAGCGACCGGCGGGACCGACGGGATGTCGAAGGGTTTACGGCTACGCGGCTTCGGCATGGCTCTGACATTCGATGCAGGCGGCGGCGTACGGGAGAACCTCGAGCCGGGCACGTGCGATCTGACCTCCGCACCGGGTGCAACGGCCGTACGTGCCCTGGCTGATGCGATTGAGCGCCGCGGTGATCTGCTCGATCGCGATCCGGTGGGACGCCGCCGACTGGTAGGCGACGGGATCGACGCTCGGCAGAGCGAACGGCTCGAGCTCCTGGAGGATCGCGAGCCGCTCGTCGAGTTGCCGCTCGAGCTCGCGCTGAACGCCGGCGAGCGGGACGGGTTCGGTGGTTTCGATGGGCATTGATGCTCCTCGGGGTACAAAAAAGCGCCGCAGGTGCGGCGCGCGGGTTGTCCGGTTGGACCGATCGTTCGGATCGGTCATCACGGGGGCGCGACGCGACGGGTGGGCTGCACGGACAGACCATCCGCGTCGCTCCGCCGGGGCGGCAGCACCTCGTGACGGGCGCCCGCGATGTCGGCCACTGCCGTCACCACGGAGGCGTCGGCGGGACGCTCCATGCGGTGAGGGTGGGCCATCGGGGTCATGGCCATCACCATAGCCCGCTTCCAGAAAAAGGCAAGTCAGCGGATTTTTCTGCGCGAGCGGACTCGAGTTGACTTTCCCAGGAAGACGGCTATGGTCGTGGGTTCACCCGCCAGCCAACCAGGGGAAGCGAGTCCGCATGTCAGGTCGATCACCGCGAGCACGCGACACGAAGAAGGTCGCCCAGTCGTCACCGAAGGAGAAGCGCGCCGAGAAGCGCGCGAGCCAGGAGTCACGATCGTTCATCAAGCCACGCAAGGGCGCGTCCGGTTGACGAACGGCGCGGGCTCCTCGCTCTGAGGAGCCCGCGGCACCATCGCGAACACAGGCCGATACGACCGACGCTCGCGGCTGGCACAAGTGCCGTCGCCGCGCTCCGCGGCGAGAGCGCGCCTAGCGGCTCCCCCGCCGCGACTCGCTCGGCGCCTCGGCCTGCTCTGCAACGGCGGCAGCAGCATCCGTCTTCTTCCGTCGATCCCGCACGGCCCCGCCGACCGACACCGCGGCGTAGAGAAAGAGACCGCCGGCGACCACCGCGAGGACGATGGTGCGGTTCGCGCCGTTCAGCAGGCTGTTCACCCAGCCGAGCAGCGGCAGGCTGTACCAGAGGGTGCCGCGGACCTGCACAGGACGCACGGGCGCGGGATCGACGGTGTCGTTGTTGTCGCCCTTCGTGATGAAGGTCAGCTCGCCGTCGGCATACGTCTTCGACACCACGCGGTGGCTCACCACGGCGGCTTCGCCCGAGCTGATCTGGTAGGTGACGACGTCGCCGACGCGGATCTCGTCCACCGGCGTCGGGCGGATGACCACGAGCGTTCCCGGCGGCAGGCCCGGCTCCATCGACTGCGTGAGCACCGTCATCGCGCTGCCGCCGACGACGACGGGCAGGCCGACCACGGCGACCGCGACCCCGAGCAGCAGAACGAGGATGGACGCGCTGATCGACACGGCGAGGTAGTGCAGCAGGCTCTGCCCCTCGTCACGGCGCCGGGCATCGGCGCGGAGGCCTCGGCGAGACGACTCGGCGGCGCGGAGCGTCGGAAGGGGGGACGTCGCGGAGGTGGAGACGGTCATGGGATCACGCATTCGTACTTGACGTTGGAGTTTCCGACGGCGGTCCGCCGCACGGTGAGGGTTGCGCTGTCGGACGAGGTGGTCGTCGACCCGGTCGTCTCGATGGCGACGATGCGCAGCTCGTGCACGCCGTCGGCGCGGATATCGGTTCCGCCCAGGGTCACGGATACGCTTGCGGCGCTGCTCGAGAGCTCTTTGACGACGGTGTTGGACTTGTCGACGACGCGGTACAGCAGGGTGGCACCGGCGGCGCGGTTCCCGGGGGCGGTCCAACTCAGCTGCACGCCGTGCGGCGGCGCCTGCGTGCAGGTCGGAGCGCCCGCGGGGCCGAGTCCCGAGATGGACTGGGTGAACGCGGCGGTGGTCGCCGAGGTGGTCCAGTTCGTTCCGACTGCGCCGGTCACCCGGAACGCCGCGGTGACGGACTGCCCCGAGAGCGAGGCATCCGTCTGCCCGTTGATCTGCGTCGACACGCACACCACCACGGATGCGCCCGGCGCGAGGGCGCGTGCCGCGGTCGGCAGGGCAGGAGCGGCGTCGGCGAGGGTCGTGCTCACGGCGCCGGTCGGCGCGGTCGTGCCGCACGCGCTGCCCGACCACAGGCGGAGCGTGACCTTCGCGGCGAGCGCGCTGCTGCTGCCCGGGGCGAGCTGCGTGGCGAGCGTGTACGACAGCGGAGCGCCGCCGGTGTTGGCGATCGTCAGCTGGCCCGCGGTGGCCGGCGCGGTCGTGCCGGAACGGTAGTTCGCGTCGAGGCCGCTCGTCAGCTGCGCCGTGGTGGCGATGGCCGTGGACGAGACGGATGCTGCCACCGACGTGCTCGCGATCCACGCGGCGGTCGCGCCGCCGGCGCTGCCGAGCACCGCAAGAGTGACGAGCGCGGCGATCGGGCCGAGCAGGCGACGGCGGGTCATCGGCGCACCTGCGTTCCCGAGATGGTGATCGTGAGGACGGATGCTGCGGCCCCGGCCGCGGCGGCCGGCGCGTTCTGCGGCAGCCCGACGCCCACGCAGAAGAGCTGCGAGGCCCCGGGCGCGAGGGTGAGCTGCAGGTCGGAGCCCGCAGCGCCGACGGTGGCCGTGACGGTGGCGGGGACGCGGCCGGCGGTGCAGTCCGCGGCCGAGGCAGTCTTGCCCACGGTGACGGCGACCGCCGTGGCGAACGGGGTGGCTGCGGTGCTCGTGACCGAGTCGATCGTGAGAGCGAGCGGCGTCGTGCCGGTGTTGCTCACGGTGGTTGCGGCGTACACGGTGCGGCCTGGGTAGAGGTTCGCAGCGGAGAGCTGGAGCGGAGTGGAGGTGAGACCCGCGGACCCCGCCTGCAGCGTCACGGCAGAGGCTGCCGGCGCGGCCACGGTCCAGAGGGCGAATGTGCCGCCGCCGGCGAGCACGCCGAGGACGATCGCTCCCGCCGCACCCAGCGCGCCGAGCAGCAGGCGCCGCGGCGCCGCCGCACGGCGGGCGTCGCGCCGTGCGGCGTGGCGGCGGGTGCGGCGGCTCATCGCGGCTCCTTCTCAGTGTGGGGCGGACGTGGAACCGGAGACCCGCCTCTCGGGCGAGACGGGCCCCCGGGGCTTACTTGGTGTTCTGCGTGAGGCTGACGGTCAGCTCGTCGAGCGTGACCGCACCGTTCATTGCGGCGTTGTTGCCGCCGGCGACGTCGCCGTACGGGAACGCGATGGTGACCGTGACGGTGACGTCCTGGCTGACGACGTCGCCGGCCGGGGTGACGGTGAACGTGGGGCCGGTGCCCGTGATGCCGGCGCCGGAGGCGGTCAGGACGGCCGAGTCGGTGAGGTAGCTCGCGAGAGCCACATCAGCGGGCTTCGTCACGTCAGCGGGCGCGATCGACGAGTCGGTCAGGGCGAGGGTCGCGCTCAGGCTGCCGCCCTCGGCACCGACGCTCATGGTCTTCGTGTAGGTGAGGACGTCGCCGGGGACGACGCGGTAGTCGTCGATGGAGATGGCCGAGCCGTTGGCGGTCCAGGTGCCCGCGTCCTGCGAGGCCTCGACGACGAGGTTGCCCGCCATGATCGACGCGCCCTGCGCCGTGGCCGACGAGTTCCAGGTGGCGAAGGTGCCCGCGCCGCCGAGCAGCAGGATGACACCGGCGGTGGTGGCGATGGAGGCCTTGACGATCTTCTTCATGGGAGTGTCCTTTCGCGGGCGGCGCCCACTTGTCTGGTGAGGAGCGAGAGGTGCGGGTGGGCAGTCGGTGAGATTTCCGATCGCTCCTCGAGCACGACCCCAGTCTTCGGCGCGCACCGCAACGTCCCGCCGAGCAAGCGTGAGCAGTACCGCAAGATCGCGCGAAGGATCTTTCGAACCCAGGAGCGCTTCCGCAAGAAGCGCAAGATCAGCGCAAGAGTCCCGCGCCGGAGAGGGCTATGGGGGTCTGCGTGCTAGCTGGGTGGCTGGGCGGCGACTCTCCTCACCACCACCACGATCTTCCGTGGAGCATGTCGCCGAAGTCCTCCGGGGTCCCGCGCCCCGTGTGCCGCGCGCCGAGGTAGCTGTCGACCACGGCACGCCCGAGATCGTCGAGCTCTGGCGCCACCACATGCCCGCCTGCGCGCCGCGCGAGCGCGTCGATGAACCGGGCCAACCCAGGATCCTCGCCCAGGCGGAAGAACGTCGTCTGCGCGCCCATCCGCTGCACGTTGTCGAGCTCGCGCACCGTGACCGCCACCGTGCGCGAATCCGGCGGGTAGGCGAAGAACACGCTCCCGTCCGGGCGCAGGTGCGACGTCGGCTCGCCGTCGGTCACGATCAGCAGCACCGGCTGCGCGGCCGGGTTCTTGCGGAAATGCCGCTGCGCGAGCAGCAGCGCGTGCTGCAGATTCGTGCCCTTGTCCCACACGGCGTCCTTCGCGGTGAGCTGCTCGATGTCGATCACCTCGGCGTGACGCGCGAACGCGATCAGCTGCAGCTTGTCGCCGCGGAACCGCGTCGAGATCAGGTGGTGCAGCGCCAGTGCGGTGCGCTTCATCGGCACCCAGCGGCCGTCCATCGCCATCGAGAACGACGTGTCCACAAGCAGGGCGACCGCGGCCTGCGTGCGCTCCTCGGTCTCGACCACCTCGACATCCCGCGTGTCGAGCCGCACGCCGGCCGACACCTCTCCCCCGTCGAGTACGGTCCGCAGCACCGCGTTCGACACGGTGCGGGGGATGTCCCACGGCTCGGTGTCACCGAACGCCCACTCGCGCGTCGAGCCGGTGCGGTCGCCGGCGGCGCCGACGTTGCGGGTCTCACGACGCCCCGAGCGACCCGACTGCCGCGTCGCGATGTCCCTCAGCAACGCGCGCCCCAGCTGCCGCATCGCCCGCGGGGTCAGCCTGAGCTGTCCGTCGGACGCGCGCTGCAGCATCCCGGTATCCCTCAGCTCCTGCTCGAGTTCCCGCAGCGTGCGCGCACTGACGGCGGCGTCCTCGCCCATGAGCCGCTCGAGCGAGTCGAGATCGATGTCGTCCATACGCGCGCCCGGATACATCTGGCCGAGCTGGTCGGTGAGCGAATCGAGGTCGGAGAGGTCCTGCAGGATGCCGGTCGCCTCGCCGAGACCCGTCGGCTGATCACCGGAGAAGGATGCCGAACCCGACCAGTCCTCGCCGGGCCGAAGCGACCGCAGGTTGTCGTCGAGACGCGACAGCGACTGCATGAGGTCCGGCGAGCCGAACGCCTGCTCGGCGAGACTCAGCAGCTCGTCACGCTGCTCGGGGGTCATGGAGTTGAGCATCCGCTGCGCCGCGGCGGAACGCTCGGCGAGCGTGTCGAGCAGCTCGTCGAGGTTCTGCGGATTCTCGGGGAACTGATCCCCGTGCTTCTGCATGAACTCGTCGAAGTCCTCCTGTGTGTCTTCGCCGAGCCGGCGCTTCTCGAGCAGGTCGTTCAGATCGTTGAGCATGTCGCGGATCGCCTGGCGGTCAGCATCCGTCGCGTTCTCGAGTGCGTTCTTCATGCCGGCGAAGCGCTGATCCAAGAGCTCCCGGCCGAGCAGCTCGCGGATGCGGTCGTAGTCAGCCCGCGCGGTGGGGCTCTGCCAGTCGTAGTCGGCGAGGTCGTTGACGGCCGCGGCGGTGCTGGTGGGGAGGTTCTCGAGCCGCATCTCGGAGAAGGCCCTGGTGTCGTCGTCGAGATCGACGTCGCGGACGAGGTGCTTGCGCTCTTCGAGGACGGCGTGGTCGAGCAGTCTCCGGACCTCTTCGAGTGTGCCGTCGAGTCGGTGGCGCTGGGTGAGCTGGGCGCGGCGCTCGCGGACGCGCCGGGCGAGTTCGTCGAGGCCGAGGCGGTTCTGGTCGCCACGGCGCAGGTACTCGCGCATCGCGCGCTCGGCGGACGTTCCTTCCATGACCTCGCGGCCGATCACCTCGAGCGCCGACTGGATGGGGACGGGAGGCGCGAGCGGGTCGCCACCGGCGTAGCGGCCGTAGCGGGAGGTGTGCGCGGGGGTGCGGTGGAAGGAGCGGGGCATTACGGATGCCTCGGATCTCGGTCGCGACCGCGTTCGGGGCGTTTCGTCTCGCTTCGCTCGCTCAACGAGCGGGGGTATGACGCCGAGTACCTAGCCATAGACCGTCTCACCGCCCGCGCTGTCTTTGCCGATCTTCTTCTCGAGGTAGAGCGACTCGAGGAGCAGCTCCAGCGCACCAGCCCGCTCGCCGGGCGTCACCGCCTCCAGCCGCGCGGCCACCTGGTCGTAGAGGTCCGACTCGCCGAGCACCGGCATCGCCGACAGCACCTCGGCCGCGGGCACCTGCTCCCCCGTCATCACCGTCGCGCCGGTGTGCAGGGCGTCAGCCAGCGCACGCGAATCCACACCGCGCAGATGCGCCCGCGCCGTATCGGCCACCGCGGTCCGCAGAAGGTGCTCGAGGATCGCCCGCTCGCGCCCCTCCTCGCCCGTCTCGAACTCGATCTTGCCGCCGAGCACATCGACCGCGGTCTCGAGGTCGACCGGGCGTGCCACCGCGACCTCCTCGTGCTGGCGCGTCGCGCGGTGCAGGGCCGCGGCGGCGATCGTCTCGGCGCCGGCGATCGCGAACCTGGCGGAGACGCCCGAGCGCTGGTCCACAGCATCCGATTCCCGAAGGTTCCGCGTGAAGCGCGCGAGGATCTCGAGGAGATGCGCCGGCACCTCCGCGACGAGGTCGGCCTCCTGGCGGATGACGGCGATCTCCTCGTCGATCGTCTGGGGGTAGTGCGTGCGGATCTCGGCGCCGAAGCGGTCCTGCAGCGGCGTGATGATGCGGCCGCGGTTGGTGTAGTCCTCGGGGTTGGCCGTGGCGACGACGAGCACGTCGAGGTCGAGGCGCAGCACGTATCCGCGGATCTGGATGTCGCGCTCCTCCATGACGTTCAAGAGCGACACCTGGATGCGCTCGGCGAGGTCGGGCAGCTCGTTGATCGCGACGATGCCGCCGTTGCTGCGCGGCACGAGCCCGTAGTGGATCGTCTCGGGATCGCCGAGCGAGCGCCCTTCGGCGACCTTGATGGGGTCGACGTCGCCGATGAGGTCGGCTACCGACGTGTCGGGCGTGGCGAGCTTCTCGGCGTAGCGCTCGCGGCGGTGACGCCATTTCACCGGGAGTTCGTCTTTGAGTTCGTTCGCGCGGCGGATGGATGCCGGGGCGATGGGGTGGAACGGATGCTCACCGAGTTCCGACCCCTCGATGACGGGGCTGTACTCGTCGAGGAGGCCGTTGAGACTGCGGAGGAGACGGGTCTTGCCCTGACCGCGTTCTCCGAGCAGGACGATGTCATGGCCCGCGAGGATGGCCCGCTCGAGCTGCGGGATGACGGTGGCGTCGAAGCCGTGGATGCCCGGCCACGGGTCGTCGCCGTTCGCGAGGGCCTCGAGGAGGTTCTCGCGCATCTCGATGCGAACCGGGCGGTAGGTGTGGCCCGATGCGCGGAGCTCGCCGACGGTGGTGATCGCGGGTGAAGGCGTCATGTCCGCACGCTACGCCTGGTGCGCGGGGGTCGGGGCCGGATCGGAGGAATTCCTCAGGGGGCGGGTGTCACGGCGCGGAGCGGGCGCGGGAGCGTTGCGATCGCAGCATCCACTGAATGGCCAGAAGTATGGCGAGCGCGGCCGCGATGATCCAGAGCGCTCCGTGCCCGATCCAGGCGAACGCCGCGGCGCCGAGGACGGCGCCGGAGGCGATCGACGCCCACAGCAGCAGATGCCGCGGCCACCCGGTGCCGGTCTGGCCGCGCATCGCGCCGACGAGACCCTGCCCGACCTTCACCAGGGCGCCCGTCATGTAGGTGACTCCGAACGCGACCTGGCCACCTCGTGCGAAGACGGTGTTGAGCGCTCCCATTGCGAAGGCGAGGCAGCATCCCGTCGCCCACCGCCATTCGAATCCGGCGAGGACCGCGGCGGCACACACGAGGCCGAGGATCAGGAGCAGCACCCGGAGCTGCCCGCGGGCGCGATTCCCGGGAACGAGCGTTCCGGCCATCACACCCACCACGAACGCGGCGATGAGCGTGAGGGCGAACGCCGCGCTCACGAGCGACAGCTGCGACAGGTCGACGCTCGCGCGAGTGGTGTTGCCGGTCATGAACGAGACGAAGTAGCCGCCGAGGAAGACGAACGCGAAGCCGTCGACGTATCCGGCGAGGCCCGCGAGGACCACAGCGGCCGCGAGCCCCCTCCTGCTCAGGCCTCTCACCATGACAGCGAGCGTATCGACCGGCGGCCACCGGGAACGCCGACGGCCGCCGGACGAGAACGGAGTCCTCGCCCGGCGGCCCGCGCCGCCCGGTCGATCAGCCGAACGGGTCGAAGTACGCCACCGTCGCGGCGTCGATGTTGCTGTCGAGTCCGACCGCGTCGAACGCGGTGGTGCTCGCTCCGGTGACGAACACCCGCCGAGTGCCGTCGGCCCGCTGGTCGACCGCCACGCCGTTCGCCCCGTCGCTCGCGCCGGTCGCGTCGTAGTTCGCCGACCACACCTGCTCGCCTGTGACGAGGTCGTAGGCGATCGTGACGTAGTCCCAGGCCGACTCGGCGTCGCGGGACTCACCGGTGACGACGGCGTGGGTGCCGTCGGCGGTCAGCGCCACGTCGTAGGCGACGTCCAGCCCGTGCGCGGTGCCGTCGTACCGGTTCGCCCAGAGCTGCGCGCCGTCGGCCACGTTGTAGGCGACGGACGCGTAGTCCATGTCGGCGCCGCCCTCGACGTTGCCGACGACCACCACGGTGCCGCCGTCCGGGCTGACGGCGAGCGCCTGCGGCACGTCCGTGCCCGCCTCGCCGTAGCCGGTGGCCCAGCGCTCCTCGCCGGTCGCGAGGTCGTAGGCCACCGTCTCCCAGTCGACCTGGCGGTCGGTGTTGCTCACGACGCCGGCCACGATCACCGAGTCGCCCACGATCGCGATGTTGTCCGCGATGTCGACGTGCCCGTCCGAACCGTTGCGCAGCACATCCCACTTCTGCGCGCCCGTCGCGGCGTCGTAGGCGACCGTGCCCCAGTCGGTGAGGCCGGTGCCGTCGCCGGCGCTCTGACCGGTGATGACGACGGTCGAGCCGTCCTCGCTCACCGCGATGCTGCGCGCGTCGTCGGTCCCGTTCACCGGGTCGTCGTACCGCGACACCCAGCGCTCGGCGCCGGTCGCCGCGTCGTACGCGACGGTGGCGTAGTCGAGCTGAGCCTCGCCCGTGGTCTGGTAGCCGGTGACGTAGACGGTCGAGCCGTCCGGGCTGACGGCGAGGTCGTTGAGCGAGTCCCCGGCCTGAGCCGGACCGTCCAGTCGCGCGGTCCAGCGCCGCTCACCCGTCGCTCCGTCGTAGGCGACTGTGAGGTAGTCGCCGCCGCTGGTGCCGCCGACGTAGAGCGTCTCGCCGTCGGGGCTCATTCCGAAGCCCGCGGGCTCGTCGGAACCGCCGTCCGAGGCATCCCACTGCTCCTGCCAGATCACGTCGCCGGTCTCGGGGTCGTACGCAGCAGTCAGGAAGTCGCTCACGAGCCCACCCGCCGACGGCGGACGGCTGAAGCCGCTCATGTAGACGCGCTCACCATCGGGGTGGAGCAGGAGCTCGGTGCCGACATCCGACGAGCTGCCGAACTGCCCGCCCGCTCCGTCGTACCGGGCCGCCCAGTCCTCGTCACCCGGCTGCTTCGCCCGCAGTACGATCGGCGACCGCACTGTGTGCGTGCCGTCGGTCCACGAGAGCTGACCGGCGAGGTAGTCGAACAGCTGGGTCTCCTCGCCGACGGCGAACGTGACCGAGTACGACGCGGTCGCGCCCGGCGCCACCGTGAGCGTGCTCGGCTCGACCGTGACACCGACTCCGGCGAGTCCGGTCACCGTCGACGAATAGGTCGCAGCCTTGTCGTCGACGTTCTTGACCGTGCGGGTGACGGTCTGCGTGCCGTCGAGCAGGCCGATGCCGATCGAGGGCGTGTTCAGGTCGCTGGGGTCCAGCGAGCGCCCTCCCGCCTCGAGGTCGTCGCAGGCGGCGTCGGCCACACTCCGCGTCGAGCCGCACAGGAACGCGGTCCAGTCGTCCACGCCGCTCTCGTAGACAAGGCCCGGGTCGGCCGCGCTCGTGGGCTGCACGTGCCCGGCACCCTGCTTGAAGATGAGGTTCGGGTCGGTGTTCGCCTCGCCGTCCAGCACGTCGGATCCCGTGGTCATCAGCGCCGACTTGGTCGCCATCGGCGACCAGTCCGGGTGGAGGTCTTGCAGCAGGGCGGCGAGGCCGGCGACGTGGGGCGCCGACATCGACGTGCCGCTCATCAGGTTGAAGTCCATCCCGCCCTGGCCGGGAGGGGCGACCGCAGCGAGGATGTCCTGCCCTGGAGCGATCACGTCGGGCTTCAGAACATCGCCGTTGCCGGCGACGAGCGGGCCGCGCGAGGAGAACTCCGCGGTGAAGGGCGCTGTGCCGCCGTTCGCGATGACCGCCTTCTCGATGGTCGCGCTGGCTCCCGCCGTCGCCGCGTAGGCGCTGATCGCACTCCACTCGGTGTCTTGGAGATGCACCGTGGGCACCGAGTGGAAGTCGGCGTTGAGCGAGTTGCCGAAGGCGTTGACGAAGATCATGCCGACCCCGCCCGCCTCGGCGACCGCGCGCGACGAGTTGACGCGGGCGATGTCGCCGCCGCGCTCGCAGAGCACGATCTTTCCGGCGACCTTGGCGGGATCGAGCGCCGGCTTGCCGTTGTTGTCGCTCGCGGGATAGCAGCGGGCACCGGCGCCGATCGAGACACCCGAGAGCCGCGCGGCGGCGCCCGTGATGATCGGCGCGGGGCCGACCGCAGCGCTGCTGAGCGAGACGCCCTCGTAGCGCGCGCCGTTGCCGAGGACGACAGCGCCCGTCGTCGTGCGGTCATGGGTGCCGGCCGCGACCGTGGTCAGCCAGGGACCGGGGTGGGCGACGGTCGCGGCATCAGGGCCGGAGTTGCCGGCGGATGCCGCGACGAAGATGCCCGCGGCGGCGGCGTTGAGGAACGCCGCCTCGGTGGGCTCGAGGAAGTCGGTGCTGGAACCCGAGACCGAGTAATTGATGACGTCGACGCCGTCGGCGACGGCCTTGTCGATCGCGGCGACCATGTCGGACGTGTAGCCGGTCGCGGTGGAGCCGTCCTCGACGGACCACAGTGCCTTGTACGCGGCGATGCGCGCCCGCGGCGCGATGCCCGAGATCTCACCGAAGGGCGAGGCCGGACCCGTCACGTCGACGCCGTAGTTGCCGCCGGCGGTCGAGGCGGTGTGGGTGCCGTGACCGTTGTAGTCACGCGGCGACAGGAATTCCCAAGGCAGCTGCTGCGCGACGCCTTCGTTGCCTCCCCACGCGGCGTTGAAGTACTGGGCGGTCACGAGCTTGTTGTTGCAGAGGTTGGCGTCCCACGAGTCGTCGCCCACCTTCTCGGCCGACGCGCACGTGCCGCGGAACCCCTGGGGCTTGCCCTGGTACACGAGCTTCTTGTCGCTGCGATCGGAGAAGCTCGCGACCTCGGGCCAGATGCCGCTGTCGATGACGCCGATCACGATGTCCTCGCCGGCTCCCGGCGTCTTCTTGCCGCCGGCCGGACCGCCGAGCTGTGCCCACAGGCCGTGCGGGTCGTCGAGTCCGAGGAACCCTTCCGTGGACGACGTGTCGGTTTCGACCGCTTCGTCGGGGTGCACCGAGATGACGTCCGGCTGCGCCTCGAGCTCTGCGGCCTGTGCGGGGGTGAGCTCGGCCGCGAAGCCGTTGAAGCTGTACACGTAGCTGTACGAGGGCTTGCCGCCCTTGACCTTCGCGAGGGCCGCCCGCTGCTGCCCCTTGAGGTGCGTGCTGTACGCCTCGACCGCGGGATCGGCCGGGTCGACCTTCGCGCCGCCGCGAGGCTTCGTCGACGTCAGCCCCTTCTCACCGCCCTCGTACGCGACCACGGGCGCGGGCGCCATCTGCACGATGTACGTCTGCGGCTGCGCGGCTTCGCTCACCAGCGCCTGCGCGTCCTCGGGGGTCGTGACCCTCACGCCGCCGGTCCGGTCGCCGAGGTCCTCCACCGCGACCGGCGCCGGATCCACGGCGAGCGCCGCGGTCGGTGCGGCCGGTGCGGCCGTCACCACGAGGGCGAAGGCGGCAGCCACCGCGATGGTCAGCCGCGTGGAGGCGTGCCTCCGCGGTCGTTGTCTGAGATGTCTGGGCACTGTCTCTCCTCGCACACGGATGATTCGTTTCACACCTTGCGTTGGAGGTTACGGACGGGTGAACGGGGCCTGCATCCGTGACCTACACTGACTTTTGCTCGCGCCCCACGAGACGAATGGCAGTCATGCCTCAGCCCCCCGCTCCACCTCCCGGCGGGGTGTCGCCTGTCCTCGTCGGTCGGCGCGCCGAGTTCGACGCGCTGGCTCGCGCGATCACGTCACCCCCGGCGCTCATCGTCGTCCAGGGCGAGGCCGGGATCGGCAAGAGCCGCCTGGTGCGCGAACTCCTCGCCGCGGCACCGCCCTCGGCCGAGGAACTGGTGGGTCAGTGTCAGCCGCTCCACGATCCGTTTCCGCTCGGACCAGTACTGGACGCCTTCCGGCAGCAGCGCGATCGTATCGACGTCCGTGACCTCAGCCCCGTCGTGGGCAACCTGGCTCCGCTCGTGCCCGAGATCGCCGACCGCCTCCCCGCGCCACCCGAACGCCCGGCGGATCAGCGCGACGCGCGACACCAGATCTTCCGGGCGGCGACCGAACTGATCGAGCATCTCTCCCCTGCGGTGCTGGTGCTCGAGGACGTGCACTGGGCGGACGCCGTCACCTTCGACTTCCTCACCTACCTCATCGCGCACCAGCCGGCCGAGGTGACCGTCGTCGTCACCAGCCGCATCGACCTCGGTGCGACGCCCGTCGGGGAGTCGTTCGCACGCGCCCCGGAGGGCCGGACCCGCACGGCCCGGCTCGCGCCGCTGGACGTCGCGCAGGTCGGCGAACTCTCCCGGCACCTGCTCGGAGTGGACGTCCCTGATCCGGTCGCCGCGGCGCTGCACGAGGTCACGGGCGGCGTCCCCTTCGTCGTCGAGGAGGTCCTGCGCACCCTGCTGGTGCAGCTTCCCGCCGCGGACATCCCGACCCACACGGACGCCCTCGCGGCGCTGTCGGTGTCGACGGCGCTGCGTGATGTCGTCGTCCAGAGGCTGATGTCACTGGACGCGACCGCCCGCGAGGTGATCGAGGCGGCCGCCGTGGTCGGGCCGACCGTCGACCCCACCCTCACCGCAGAGCTCACCGAGCATGACGCCCGACAGGTGGCGGCCGCCCTCACGGCAGCCCATGCCGCGGGGTTGCTGCATGAGCAGGACGGTCGCAGCCGCTTCCGGCACGTGCTCGCGCAGCAGATCGTCTACGACGCCACGCCGCTGCCCACCCGTCAGTGGTGGCATGCCCGGATCGCACGCGTGCTCGAGGAGCGGCACGACCCGATCCTCTCGGCGCGCATCGCCCACCACTATCAGCGCGCCGGTCTCGTGAAGGACTTCGTCCGCTGGGCGGAGGCCGCGGCCGATGAAGCCGTCCGCCACGGGAACGAGGCCGCAGCGGCCGAGTTCCTCCGCGAGGCGACCGCCGACATGACCGGCCTCTCGATCGACGATCGCGTGCGGATCGCGACGAAGCTGGGTCGTGCCGCCGTGGACGGACTCGCGCACGCCGAGTCGGCCCCGATCCTCACCCGCCTCTTGGAGAGCGAGCAGCTGACGCCGGCAGCCCGCGGCGAGCTCCGGTTCGCCCTGGGCAGGCTCTACCGGCAGCAGGGGTTCGCCCGCGACGGATACGGCGAGATCGAGCGCGCGGTGGATGAGCTCGACGAGCGTCCCGACCTCCAGGCGCGTGCGCTGGCCGTACTTGCAGCCCCCGAGACCGTCGTCGATGTGTCGCTCGAGGCGCATCTGGCGCGGTGCGCGCAAGCGGTGGCGGCGGCTCAGCGCGCCGGATCGGTGGACGTCGAACTCGGGGTGCGCATCGCGCGCGCCTCGCTTCTTCTCGAACAGGGCGATCCCGCCGCGTGGGGGCTGATCGACGCCGCACGACGTGATCCCGTGGTGCTCACGCAGCCACGAGAACATGCCCGAGCCGCGCTCAACTGGGCGCAGGGCGCCCTCCACATCGGAAACGTGCGCCGCGCGGACGAACTGCTGGCCGAGGGGCGGTCGATCGCCGAGCGATCGCTCTCGCCGCGCCTCTTGGAGGTCTTCGAGCTGGTCGGCGCGATGGTCGACCACGCCGCGGGACGATGGGACGGGCTCGCCGAGCGGGCCGACGCCTTGGCCTCGCGCGCGTTCGGATTCGGTGCCGCCTCATTCGAGGCGCGCTACCTGCACCACCTCGTCCAAGGCTCTCGCGGGAACGCCGCGGAAGCGGTCGAAGGTCTCACCGATCTCATCCGGGACTGCGAGCGGGTCGGTGCGGTGTGGCCGCTGGTGCCCGCACGTGCGGCGCTCGCGCGCCTGCGGCTCACGCTGGGCGATCCGCAGGCGGCCTTCGACGAGGCATCCGCCGCCCTCGAGCAGATCCGGCGCAAGGGCATGTGGGCGTGGGCAGCCGACGCCTTGGTGTGCCAGGTCGAGGCCGCGACGGACCTCGGCACGGTGGACGATGTCCGCGTGCGGGTCACGTCCATCGGCGACCGCGTCCGCGACGCGCAGGCGCCCGGGATCACCGTCGCCGTGATGACGTGCGAGGCCCTGATCGCGCACCACGACGGAAACACCTCCACTGCCGAAGAGCGGCTGTCGCACGCCCGGGCGGCCGCCCACGAGGCGGGACTCGTTCACGTGGCGGCTCGATCGACGGAACGGCTCGGCGACTGGCGCTGCGAACGGGCTGGGGCCGACGGCCCGAGTCTGCTCACGGAGGCCCTCACCGCGTACGGTGGTCTGTCGGCACGGCAGGACATCGCCCGCGTGACTCGAACCATGCGGCGGCACGGCGTTCCCGTGCCGTATCCGTGGCGCGGCGGGCGCCCGACGCACGGCAACGACCTCTCGCGGCGCGAGCAGGAAGTCGTGCAGCGGGCGGCAGCCGGACGCACGAACCGCGCGATCGCCGCGGAGCTGTACCTCTCTCCTCGCACCGTCGAGACGCACATGTCGAACGCGCTGCGGAAACTGGGGCTGACCTCCCGCGACGAACTCGACGCGGCCGCTCTCGAGGCCTTGACGAGCGACTGACAGGATGCCTCGGCATCGGTTCGCCGGACGGCTGCACAGAATCGGAGGAAAGTGGCGACACGCCGCTGCGAGGCATCCGTCTGCAGGTGTGTCGCCGAAGAGCTCCGATTCTGTGTGCGAGCCTCCGGCCTGTGCGCGCAGCATCCCTGCGCGAGACTGGGCACATGGTCACGGTCACCGCCGTTCACGGCGACATCACCCGGCAGCGCGTCGACGCGATCGTGAACGCGGCGAACAACGCGATGCGCGGCGGAGGCGGGGTCGACGGCGCGATCCACCGTGCGGGCGGGCGCGCGATCCTCGATGACTGCATCGCGCGCTTCCCCGACGGCCTGCGCACGGGCGACGCCGGTTGGACGACGGCCGGAGACCTCCCGGCGACCTGGGTGATCCACACCGTCGGCCCCAACTACGGCGCCGGCGAGCGCGACCGCGCGCTCCTCGAGTCGTGCTACCGGCGAGCGCTCGAGGTCGCCGACGAGATCGGCGCTCGCAGCGTCAGCTTCCCCCTCATCAGCGCCGGGGTCTACGCGTGGCCGCTCAACGACGCCATCGACGCGGCGGTCACCACGATCGCGAAGGCCCCGACCCGCGTCGAAGAAGTCGTGCTGGTCTCGTTCAGCGAAGACACGCATCGGCGCGTGCAGTCGCAGGTGCACCGCCTGTTCCCGCCGCCGGCGGAACCCGGCTCGGTCGGGCAGCTGTTCGACCGGGCGCCCGCACAGATGGGCATGCGGGGCGACGCCTACCTATGGCTCGCTCTCCGCGCGGAGTTCGCCGCGACTCCCCTGCCGTCCACGTGGTTCGAGCTCCGCCCGATGGTCGTGCGGGCAGCGGAAGGGATCATCGGCGCTCCTCTGGCCCATACCGACGACCCGATCCACGTACCGGAGTTCGATCCCGGTCACGGGATGTCGGCCGGCAACGTCCTGCCGTCGTGGTGGCACCAGACCGGCATCCCGATCCTCATCGACCGGTTCGAAGCGCTGCAGCAGGACAGCTCGGAACGCCCCACGAGTTGATTTCTTACGACCGCCGGATCGAAGCGATCCGGCGGTCGGCACGCGTCTCGACGCAGTCAGTCGTCGCTGTCCACTCCCGCCGAGACGACCGCGAACTGGGCGTCCAGGTCGATCTCGACGAACTCGCCGTTCGCCGTCAGCACGGTGACGTCCCACGGCGAGGTGCCGTCGTCGTCGGCCTCGATCTCGACGATGCGGCCGTCGGCCTCAGCGAGCGCCGCGTCCACGATCGCGGCGATCGAGTCGGCGTCGAGGACGTACTGCGGGGCACCATCGTCATCGGCGGACTCGGTGGAGACGACGGATGCCTCGCCGCCGGCGTCGACGCGCACTTCGGTCTCGGCGCCGTTCGCGGCCTCAAGCGTCACCTCGGCGCCCCCGTCGCGCTTCAGGTCGATCGACGTCGGCTCGCCCTCACCGGCTGCGGACGCGGCGTCGATCATCGCGACCAGGTCGTCGACCGAGTCGGTGCCCAGGCTCGAGACGTCGCCAACGGCATCGTCGTCGCTCGAGCCATCCTCGTCGCCGCTCGTGTCCTCGTCACCGCGGTTGCCGGACGCCGACGACGTCGTGTCGTCGTCACCGGCCTCGTCGGCGATCTCCGCGCCGAGGGCGACGCCTCCGCCGGCGAGCACCAGCGCGGCGAACACCGCACCACCGCCGATCAGCCAGCCGCGAGTGCGGCTGCGCTTCGCGGTGGGAGCGGGCGCAGAGGTCGCTGCGACCGCCTCGGTCGGACCGGCGTCGACGGACTGGGCGGGAGAAGTCTCGGGGGTGCTGTTCTTGTCATCCATGCTCCGATGGTGCCGAGCGGACGCTGAAGCAGACCTGAAGCACCCTGAAGAGACGTTCAGGCTGCGGCCGGCAGGGCGACGACGAACCGCGCACCGCCGAGCGGCGAGTCCTCGACGCGCACGCTGCCGCCCTCGGCCTCCGCGATCGCACGGACGATCGCGAGTCCCAGACCGCTGCCCCCGGTGTCGCGTGCGCGCGCCTCGTCGAGCCGCACGAAGCGCTCGAAGATGCGCTCGCGCTCCTCCAGCGGAACCCCGCCCCCGTCGTCGTCGACCGTCAGCAGCACCTGCCCGTCATGCTCGACGACCGCGATCGCGACCGCTGTCCGTGCGTGGCGGGCCGCGTTGTCGGCGAGATTGCGCATGAGCCGGCCCAGAAGGCGGGCGTCGCCGCGCGCTCGTGCCGCGTGCACACCGGCCGCATCCACGGTCGTGCCGCCGCCACGCAGCCGCTTCACCTCGGTGAGCGCGAGATCGTCCATATCGACGTCGTCCTGCTGGCGCACGACCCGCTCGTCGAGGCGCGTCAGCAGCAGCAATGCGTCGACGAGCTCCTGCATCCTGAGACCCTCGTCATGGACCACTTCGGCGAGGTCGTCGACGGACGTCGCCTCGGGGTGCAGCTGTGCCAGTTCGGCGTGCTGGCGAATCGTCGCCAGCGGCGAGCGCAGCTCGTGCGAGGCGTCGGACACGAACCGGCGCTGCGCGGTGGCCGCAGCATCCAATCGGTCCAGCAGGCGATTCATCGTTCCCGCGAGCGCGGCGATCTCGTCGCCGGACGCCGGCACGGCGACACGGCGGTCGAGGCGGTCGGCGGTGATGTCGTCGACCTCCGCGCGGATGCGCGACACGGGACGCAGGGCGCGCCCGACGACCCACCAGGTGATCCCCGCGACGAGTGCGACGACGCCGGCGACGGCGACCGCCAGCAGCACTGCCACGGTCGCAAGGGTCTGCGCGTCGTCCTCGACCGGCATGGCGAGGAGCAGCGTGCCGTCATCGAGGTCTTCCGCCACGACGAGCATCGGCTCGTCGTCGTAGGTGACGAAGGAAAGCTCATCGGAGACGGGCAGTTCGCCGCTGTCGGCCTCTTCGGACGACGCGATGACACGACCATCCTCGTCGAGGACCTGCGCGATGTCGTCGTCGAGGTCCGCCACCGCCGAAGGTCCCTCGGTGTCGATCCGGGCGGCCAGCTGCTCGGCGCGCGTCTGCGCGGCGCGGACGGTGGCATCGTGGATGCTGACCGACAGGACGCCGTAGAACGCCAGCGCCCCGACGATCAGCGCGGCGGCGACGACCAGCGTCGCCGCGCCGGTGATGCGCGTCCTCAGCGAGCGGCGGCGGGCGTCAGCCACCGTCTGCCGCCAGACGGTAGCCCGCTCCGCGGACGGTCTCGATCGCTTCTCGACCGAAGGGCCGATCCACCTTGCGCCGCAGGTGCCCGACGTACACCTCGACGATGTTCGCGTCGCCATCGAAGTCGTCGTTCCACACGCCGGCGATGAGGTCGCGCTTGGCGAGCACCTGCCCGCGATGGCGGATGAGGTGCTCGAGCACGGAGAACTCCCGCGACGTCAGGACGATCTCGGCATCGCCGCGCCATACCCGTCGCGCACCCGGGTCGAGCCGCAGGTCCCCCGCTTCGAGCACCGTCGGCCGCTCGATCCCGCCGCGGCGGATCAGCGCACGCAGCCGGGCGACGAGCACGGCGAACGAGAAGGGCTTCGTGACGTAGTCGTCGGCGCCCGTCTCGAGCGCCTCGACCTGGTCCCACTCGCCGTCCTTCGCCGTGAGCATGAGGACGGGTGTCCAGTTCTCCTCCGCGCGCAGTGCCTCGCAGACCTTCCAGCCGCTCATCCCCGGCATCATGAGGTCGAGCACGATGGCGTCGTACGCCGTCTCACGAGCCCGCCACAGTCCGTCCACGCCGTTGTGTGCGACGTCGACCCCGAAGCCCTCGGCCTCCAGCCCGCGACGGATGCCGTCGGCCAGGCGCACCTCGTCATCCACCACCAGAATCCGCATCCGCTCCAGTCTGGCCCGCCGCACCTGAATCCGCCCTGAAGCGCATGATCAGTCCGTCGTCGCAAGCCCTCGACGGCTGCGTCGCCGACCCTCTTGCGGGTGCCGCCCGCCGGGAGTATCTGTGAGGTGGTCGCGCGAGCGACCGCGCGACCGGGGGAATCGCGGATACAGGCGGGGAGCGTGTGCGATGGCCGATGAGCAGTTCCTCACGATCGCGTCGATTCCCGGGGAGGTCGTCGACGACCGGCACCCGGGCGCCATCGAGGTTCTCAGCTGGAGCTGGGCGGTGTCGAACGCCGCTCCGGCCGGCGCGGGCGGCGGAGGCCGGGTCGGCAAGCCGACGCTCTCCGATATCGCGGTCTCGCTGCGAATGGATGCTGCGACCCCGCGCCTCTTCGATGCCTGTGCGCGCAGCATCCGTCTGCCCGAAGCGCTGCTGTCGGCACGACGTGTGGGCATGATCGGCGACTACTTCACGGTGCGCCTGGAGGAGGCCGTCGTGACCTCGGCGACCACCGCGTTCGCGGGCGAGGAACCCGCCGTGCAGATCACCCTGGGGTTCGCCACCGTGACCATGACCTACCAGACCACGCTGCCGGACGGCTCGCTCGGCGATCCGGTCGCGGTCACGATCGGGCGCGCGCAGAGGTGATCGCCCCGGTGTGACGGTGCGTGGAATGCAATCCACCGATCCGAAAGGGAGTCACCCATGAGTTGGAACGAGATCAGCAGCACGGTTCGCATGCTCTCGCTGCTGGGGCGCATCAGGCCGGAGATGTTCGACGTCTTCCCGCCGCACAGCCACCGGGCTCACCTCGCGAGCAGGTTCGACGCGGTGGCGCTCAACCCGCAGCCCCTGCCGCCCCGATGGATGCTGGCGGCCTCGGAGCTCTCGGGCTACATCGCCGAAGCGGTGCTCGAGGCGGACCTCCGAGGTGAGGACCCGCCCGGGTGGGTGACCGAGGTGGTGGACGACTGGTGCGGCACCGGCTGGCCGCGGCGGCTGCCGATTCCGCTGCCGGGTCCGCGCGGCGAAGGCCCGCAACCCGAGCCGTGGGATGTCGCGGCGGCGCAGATCACGGGCGCCGTGGCGTTCGCGTCGCTCGCGTCGCGGCTGGCCGGCGGCCACGCCCAGGCGTCGTTCGCCAAGATGGCCGAGAGCCTCGCGGAGGCGTCGAGCAGGGAGATGTAGGCGTCACGCCAGCGGGTGGGAGCCCCGCGCGAGACGCGGCCCCCACCCGTCGATGGCTCACTGCGCGGGGCTCACGCTCCCGAAGAGGTGCAGTTCGGCGACGCCGAGGATCTGGCCGTTGACGATGCGAACGTAGCGGTACCCGGTGTTGCCCTGCACCGCCCACCGCTGCCATTCGAGCGTCTTCGCGGGCGCCGCCGGCGTGAGGCGGGTCCACGACTGGAGGTCGTTCGAGCCTTCCAATCGCATGTCCGCGATGCGGGACGTGCCATACCCGTCCTGCCGCACGAGGATCTCGGCGCCCGTGAGCGCGACGCGCTTGTCGGCTCCCAGATCCCACACGTTGCCGTACGTGCCGGAGTTCAGACGAGTGTCGGAGTGCGTCGCCGCGTCGCCGTCGAACATCTTCGCGGTGTACTGGGTCCACGCGGAGTCGACCACGCCGTCCGGGCGAAGCACCCGCGCGGCGCGGAACGCGTCGTCCACGAGCCCGGCGTCGCTCGACAGGAAGAGCTTTGACCCGTCCGACGTCGCCGCGATCGCATCCGCCGACCCGCCGTCGGGGGTGGTGAAGCGGATGTCGAACGTGACCGATCCGCCGACCGGTGCGCTCGAGGGGATCACCGCCGTCGCCACCCATTCGCCCGCCTCAGGCGGCGTCACCTCGGCCGGTTCGCCCAGCACGGTGACCGCCACGTCGGTGTTGCCCGCCGGCCCCGTCATCCGCACCTCGACGCGATCGCCGGGCACGACTCGGCCGGCGATGCCGTCCGGGGACCCGAGCGAGACGGTGTCCATGGCACCGGTCGCCTCGCTGCGAACACCGTCGATCCGGATGTCGGCGACGCTCCAGATACCCGGGTACGCGGGGTCGGACGGCACGCCCGGCTCGTCGACCTGGAACTTGAGGAACCGGAACCGCTGGTCGCGCATGTCCGCGCGCACGGGGATCCATTCGATCGCGGCATCCTCTCCGGCATTGGGACGCTCGGTGAGCAGCGCCCAGGTCGCGCCGTCGTCGGAGCCGTACACGTTCGTGCCCTCTGCCCGGTTGGGGAACGTGTCGCGCGCCTGGAATCCGAACGCCGACGACGTGACGCGGAAGCCCGGACCGAAGTCGAAGACGATCCCCGCCACGCGCTGGTCGCCCCAGGACGTCTGGTTGTCGCCGTCGACGAGCGCACGCAGCTGCGCCGATGTGAGCCCTGGTGCGGCGACGATGGCCGAGAAGTCGAGCGTGCCGTCCGCGAGACGCGGGCTGAGCACCTCGAGCCCGTCGACCGCGTCCCCCAGCTGCTGAAGCAGGGCGGCGAAGGTCGGCGAGTCCGCGGTCTTGCGCACCTTCTTCGCCTTCGCGTGCAGCTCTTCCACGCGCTGCCAGGATGCGGCGGTGTAGAGCTCGCGTGTTCCCTCGATGCGGTCGAGCAGCTTGCCGATCGCCGAGGAGCGATTCGGGGCGACGGTCACCGCCACCGGAAGGGCCGTGACCGCCGCGTCGTCGGACGCGACGAGCACCAGCTGCGCGTTCCCCGAGCGCGCAGGCGTCCAGCTGGCCGTGTTCCCCGAGATCGACGCACCCGCCGGGGCGTTCTGCAGCTCGATGCGGGTCGCGCCTCCGGACGCGTCGGTCGTGACGAAGGAGCGCGTCCATGGCTCGCCTGCCACCGCCATGGCGTCGACCGCCGGAGCGTCCTCGAACACCGGCGGGGTCAGCACGCCGTTCGCCTGCGCGAGCACACCCGCGACATCGACCGAAGCGTCGCCGCCGGTCGCTGTGACGAAGACGATGTTGTCGCCGACGGCGCCAGGCGTCTTGTCGAGGTGCAGATCGACCCACACGTAGCGCCACTGCCCGCCGGTATCGGGGACGACCACCTCGGCGAACGGCCCCTCGGCGCCCGTGCGTGCGAGTTCGAGGCGTGCCACGCTATCGCTGCGCACCCGAATCCCGACGAGAGCGGTCTTGCTGCGATCCGACCACACCGCGCGCCGAACGGCCACCTGGGCGTCGGCTGCGGCGGCGTCGAGCCGCACGAAGGCGGTGCCGTCGGCATCCGCGTAGGCGTGCGCACCCGCTCCCAGCGGCTTGCCGAAGGTGCCCACCGACAGCTCCGCGCTCGGTGCGAGCGGCGCGGCCGCGCCCTCCACCTCGGCGAGCTGCGGAGGGAACGCCACCCAGTACTCGGCGCCGGTATAGTCCGAGCCACGGTCGTTCCAGAAGTTCTGGACACCCGAGCCGTAGTAGTACAGCGGTCCGTCCCGGTGCTCGTAGAGTTCGGCGACGTGAGGCGCCTCGGCCTCGACATCGACGCCGGCGACGTAGCGATACTGCAGGTACGCCTCACTGAGCGGGTCCTGCAGTCGGCCGCGATACGCCTGCGAGATCGCGCCGCCTTGGTTCGCCGGGATGTACGGCACCTCTTCGCCCATCATGAAGGCGTCGAACGTGTCGGCACCCGCGAGGATCCGGTTGTCGAGGAACCGGTACGGCGAGACCGCATCCGACGCGTCCGAGACGGTGCCTGCCACGGGGTCGAGCGTCGTGCCCTGGTTGTCGACGAGGCGCGCGAGGGCGACGAGCAGGTCCACGTCGCCCTGACCGTGGGCCTGGTCGCGCAGCATCTCCATGTGCTGGACGAAGGACCGCCCCGTGGTGTTGCCGGCTGCGTCTGCGGGGATCTCCCGGAAGATCGAGGCGAGCGCCCCGTTGACGTTGCCGCCGTACAGGTCGTGCTCGCTCTCGTAGCCGGCGTTGACCGTGAACCACTCGACGCGCTCGGCGTACAGATCGGCGTCATCGAGGAAGATCGCCGCAGCGACCATGCCGATCACGCCGTACAGGTGCTGGTTCCACAGCCGGTTCGGCGAGTAGAGGAACGTGTCGAGCACCGGGTGGACGAGGTTGTCTTCGATGCGCTGCTGGTCCTGGGTGGTCCAGCGCAGGTCGTACCCGTCGCGCGAATCGTTGACCGGCGCGGTGCCACGCAGCACCTCCGCCGCGATCAGCATGTAGTAGAGCGGCACACCGGTGTGGATGTGGGCGTCGGCGAAATACGCGTACTTGGCCGGGTCGAGGCTGCTCCAGGTGCGCAGCACGTGAAGCGCGTTGGCCCGGTACTGCTCGTCGCCGGTCACCACGTACTCGAGCGCCTGGGCCATAGCCCCCAGGCTGTCGCGCAGCGCGCTGGAGCGCATGCCCGCGCTCGCGTACGCGTCGTTCTTCGGGGTGTCGGTGCCGGGCTGCGCGTTCTCCGCCCGGAACTCGCGCGCCGCGTACTTGGTCTGCGTCATCGCCTCGTAGTAGCTCGCCCACGGGTCGGCCCCGGCGAGCACCTGCGTGCGCATGTTCTCGAGGTGGTCCGCCGTGAAGCCGAGGCCCGGGTGTGAGAACCCTGCGTCGCTGACGGTGCGTACGATCTCGGGTGGTGGTGGCGCCTCCTGGGCGACTGCCGGCTGAGCGGCCACGAGGGAACCGCCGAGCACGAGCAGCCCTGCGGTGAAGGCCCCGACCACCTGGTGGAAACGACGTCGTCTTGCGATCTTCATCGATCTCTCTTCTGTGTCTGCGCCGTCTTCGAGAACGGCACGGGATGGGTGGATAGCGTTTGCCACTTAACGAATGTCACACTGACGGGGATCGCGTCAACTCCTGATCAGGATCGGTTCACGGCGTGAAGCGCAGGCGCGCTGACGCGATGTCAGCGGTCCAGCCGCGCCCGTCGAGGTCGTCGGCCCGCATGCCGACGAAGAGTCCTGTGAACCGCAGGCGCGGGCCATGGTCGTCCGATAGCGTCCACGCCGGATAAGCGCCGGGAACGGCCGACCACTCCTGTCCGACACCGGCCCAGGCGAATCGGATTTCCGGCCCGTCCAGCACGGTCCGCAGCCGCAGCGGGCCGTCCGGCACCGCGACCGCAGCCGATCGCGTCGTCGTCGAGCCGTCGCGCCGCACGACGCGCAAGTGGCGGCCGTTCTCACGGTCATGCGTGATCTGCAGCCAGATCCAGCCCGACCTGTCGTACCAGGCGATCGGCCCGGCGGCCTCCCGCGGCGAGCGGGGCTCGGCGTCGAACACCACCTCGAACTCGGCGCGGTGCTCCTCGACGCGGGTGAGGATCATGGATTGATCGAACACGGATGCGGTGGAGTGGCCGCCATGCAACCTCAACCAGCCGGGGCGCACCGCGAGCTCCGCCACGGCGGGCGGCAGCGGGGCGCGCACCGTGGACCAGCGTCGCGAGTCGAGCGCCGACCCGTCGAACTCGTCGATCCACTCGCGGGCGCAGGGAGAGCTATCCAATCCGTCCCCCGGCGGGAAGCCGAGCACCACCTCCACCACCGGGTGATGCCCGCCGTCGGAGAGTCGCAGCCAGCCCTCGGCGTCGAACTCGACGCGTTGCATGCACGTCTCGCGCCCGAGCGTGCTGTACCGCTCGCCGAGGTGGAGCGTGGGGCGGCTTGCCAGATGCACGAGCAGCCAGTCGCCCTCCGGAGCCTGCACGAGTTCACCGTGGCCGGCCTTCTGTAGCGGATGCCCCGGCGCATCTCGCGCCGTCAGCACGGCCTCGCGTGGATCGCGCTCATACGGCCCGAGCAGGTCGCGCGAGCGTGCGAGCGTGATGCCGTGGTTCCAGCCAGTGCCGCCCGCTGCGATGAGGAGGTAATACCAGTCGCCGACGCGGTAGAGGTTGGGTCCCTCGACGAGCCCGTCTTCGCGGTGGATCACGGCAGCGTCGCCGGTCGTGCGGCGCTCGTCGGGCAGGTACTGCTCGACGACGAGCCCCGAGAACGACGGGTGCTCAGGGCGCTGGTCCCATTGCACCCCGACGATCCAATGAGTGCCGTCGGGGTCGTGGAAGAACGAGAAGTCGAAGCCTCGTGAGCCGAGATGGACCGGCTCACTCCACGGACCCGCTACGGCATCGGCGGTCACGAGGTAGTTGTCGATGTCTTTGTCGTCGCCGTCCATCGTCCGGACGATCGAGTAGGCGAGCCAGAACTGCCCGTCGGCGTACGACAGGCTCGGTGCCCAGACTCCCCCGGAGTCCGGGATACCCCGCAGGTCGAACCCCTCGTCGAGCGCGTGGCCGATGGTTGACCAAGTGGCGAGGTCGGTCGAGTGATGCAGGCGGACGGCTGGGTGGAACTCGAACGTGCTCGTCGCGATGTAGTAGTCGTCGCCCACGCGCAGGATCGACGGGTCGGGGTTGAAGCCCCGCAGGACAGGGTTGTGGATCACGGCCATGACCGGGTGCTCCTCGGCGAAACGACTCAGGACGGGGGTGCGGGCGGCGACGGCGCGACCGGCGGTGCGGGGTGGGCGAACGGCTCCCCCGCGACGAACCGCTCGACCTCGGCGGTGGCCGCCTCGCCGAGACGTCGCAGCTCGACGCCCATCGAGCCGGCCAGATGCGGCGTGAGGAACACGTTGGGGAGCGAGTACAGCGGGTGCCCAGACTCGAGCACATCAGGCTCGGTCACGTCGAGCACCGCGCGCAGCCGGCCCGCCTGCAGCTCGACGACGAGCGCGTCCTGGTCGACGAGCGCGCCCCGCGCGGTGTTGATCACCGTGGCGCCGTCACGCAGGGCCGCCAGCACATCGCGCGAGATCATCCCGATGGTCGCAGGAATCTCAGGGGCGTGGATCGAGAGGAGGTCGCTGCGCCGCGCGAGCTCGGCGAGATCGCCGACGATCTCGACGCCGAGCGCCGCTGCCGTCGCCGGCGTGGCGTACGGGTCGTACAGCAGCACCGTCACATCGCTCGCGGCGAGTTTCTCGATGACGAGCGTTCCGATCGCCGAAGCGCCGACGATCCCGACCGTAGTGCGATACAGGCCCGCCCGCGGCGCGGCGACCTCACGGGCGATGAACCGCTGCTCGGCGGCGTAGCGGCGCGAGAGCCAGAACGTGTCCTTGGCGGCGAGCGTGATCATCGCCTGCGTGAACTCCGCCACGGGGATCGCGTTGGCAGCACGGGCGGTGGAGACACGGATACCGCGCGCCGACGCGGCCTCGTCCAGGAACCCGATCCCGCCGCCCCAGTGCACGATGGCGCGCAGTGCCGGGAGCGTGTCGAGCTGCTCCGCGCCCAGCCGCACGACGCCCCAGCCGGTGAGGAGCAGCTCGATGCGGTCAGGGTCGTGAAGGTCGTCGAGGGAAGTGACGGCATCCGTCATCTCGATGGCGAGGATGTCGGCCAGGCGCCGCGTCTCGTGCTCGCCGAAGACGAACGGCACCATTGCGGGGTCCATCAACAGCGCGGCCCTCATGCTCCGAGCTCCTCGATGCTCCAGGCGTCGCGCCACTCGAGGCGCACATGTCCGTCGTCGATGCGGAGTGGGAGCCAGACAGCGGCAGACTCGGCGAGGTCGTCGGGCGTCCAGCGATCGCCGATGTAGACGAACCCCTTGCCGACGGGCGCGACGACGCTCACCTGGGACTCGAAGGTGTTCGTCCCACGAGGCGCGATCGGGCGCCAGTTGTCCCACGGTCCCGACAGGCTCGCTGCGCTCGTGTACACGTTGTCGTTCATGCTCCACCCGGTGAGGTCGGAACCGAAGAGCCAGTAGCGGCCGTCGTGGCGCACGAGCGTCGGCGACTCGTAGCCGATCGCGGGATTCGCCTGCTGTCGCAGGGTCGCCACGATGCTGTCGACGCCGAGCATGTCGTCGCGCAGGCGGTAGATGTGAAGGCCGTGATCGCGGTCTTCCGACAGCAGGTAGCCGACGCCGTCTTCGTGGAACACGCCGATGTCGCGGCTCAGGTTGCCGAGGGGCCGCTCGCTGCGGACGTACTCGTACGGCCCCTCCGGTCGGTCGGCGATCGCATACCCCACTCGGGCGTAGGCGTAGTCGCCCGTGTCGACGTGCAGGAACATCACCCACCGCCCGTCGGGCCGCTGCAGCACCTTCGGGCGCTCGACGATGCGGTCCGCGCCGATGTCGCCGGTGCCCACGGCGAGTGCGTCGCCCTCGAATACCCACGTGGTGAGGTCGGCTGAGGAGTAGCACGCGACCGCCATGAACCGGTCGCCGGCCGTCTTGTCCTCACCCCACGCGAACCAGCGGTCGCCGATGCGCTGCAGCCCGATACCGTGCAGTTGCGCGGTGCGTCCACGCTCGTCGGTGAACGTCCGGCCCGGCCGGATCACCGCGCGGTCAGCCACGGCGCACCCGCAGAACGCGGGCGCCGAGCCCCGCCGTCGTCGCCACCGAAAGGCCTCCGTCGACGGACTGCAGCCGCCATTCCCGACCGTTCCCCGAGTCGGCGGCGGGGAAGAGCACCTCGACCGCGCCCTCCACGCCGGGCAGCTCGAAGGCGGCCGGCGCAGAATCCCGATCCCAGACGAACAGCAGGTCACCGTCCGTCGTATGCAGCCCGAGGCATACGGTCGCCGCGTCCCACTCGGGCAGACCCAGTGGCCAGAACGGCTCTGCGTCGGCCAGCTGCTCGCGGAGTCCTTTGTGCAGCGCCACCGCCTCGGTGATGCGCGCCCTCTGCGCGGGCCGCAGATCGTCGAGGAATCCCGACAGATACAGCCGCCCGCTCAGTCCGCTGACGAGCGTGAACACCGTCTCCTCGTCGCTCATGCCACGTGCAGGGTACGCCCAGTTGCCGCACTGCTCGGGAAGGATCGACACCGGCGCGGACGCCGCCACCGGCGGGTAGAGGCGGAAGTCCTGCTGATCGCTCGTCGACTGCAGGTGGGTCACCGCGAGCAGCGCGTAGTCGGCGCGCATCGCCCCCGAGCTGCAGTTCTCGAGGCGCAGCGAGGGGTGCCGTTGCTGCACCCGCTCGAGCCAGTCGCGGAACGCACGGGTATGCGCGAGCAGGCCGTCGCCCGCGGTCGTGGCGTGGTGGTCGGTCCCGGCGCCGGGATTGATGTTGTAGTCCAGCTTGAGGTAGCTGATGCCGTACTCGGTGACGAGGTGATCGACGGTCGCGTCGAGATGGCCACGAGCGGACGGATGCCGGAAGTCGAGGTGGAAGCGGCGATCCTCCTGGACCCGCCGACCGAACCGCTGGAAGAACGCCTCGTCGGGCAGCTGCGCCGCGGCCGGGCTGTCGACACCGACCACCTCCGGCTCGAGCCAGAGTCCTGCCTCCATACCGAGCGCGTGGATCTCGTCGATCACGCGCCGCAGGCCCCCGTCGGCGAACCGGGTCGACGCCTCGCGCCACTCGCCGACCGTCGACCACCAGTCGCCGATGGCGGGGTCGGCGAACCAGCCGGCGTCGATGCAGAAGACCTCGACGCCCGCGTCAGCCGCGCGCCGGATGAGCGGCAGGAGCTGCTCGGTCGTCGGCTGCCCCATGAGAGTGTTCATGAAGTCGTTGTAGACGATCGGGAGGGCCTGGTCCCGCGCCGGGCCGCGCAGCCATCGCCGGTAGCGGGTCAACTCCCCGATCGCGCCGTCGCGCGCGGCGGTCGATGCGGCGATCGCGACGGGCACGACGGTGAATGTCTCGCCCGGCAGGAGCTCGTGTGCGAACTGGTGCTCCAGGTCCGTCGGGCCGAGCAGCGACAGCACTCCCCCGTCGCGCGTCTGGCTGAGATCTGCGTGCCATCCGGCGCTCGTCTCGATCTGCCACGCCAGCGCCTCACCGTCTCCGCGAGTGAGGTATCCGCACGGCACATGCTCGCCGCTGGACCAGGCACCGTGGCTGGTGATCGCCGCATGGCCGCGCGCATCCTGTCCGTGGAACGGCAGCGCGATGTCGGGAAGCAGCGTCCGCAGCGACGTCTCGCTCCAGCGATTCTCGGCAAGCCATTCGCTCGCCGCCGCGCCCCATATGACGTCGTCGAGGTCATCCTGCGAGCGGCCGAAGCCGATCGTCGCCGACGACACCGCGGTCAGCACGACCGTGTCGCGCCCGCCGTTGCGCACCTCGTGCTCGACGCGGACGGCGCTCGCGCCCATCGGGGCGGTGACCGTCGTGCGAATCTCGATCCCGCTGACCGCATCCGTCTGCACGACGACGGCGCGCGACGCCCCCGCGACGGTCGTGACGTCCGAGCCCTGCACACGCAGACGGTCACCCAGCGCCGATCGCCAGTACGCCTGGCTCGTCCGGGCGCGCTGCTCGACGGCGGTGAACACCTGGACGAGCCCAACCCCCGGACGGCCCGCATGCGTCGACGACGGGACGCTGAGCGAAGCCGGTGCGTCGGCCGACCAGCGCAGCTCGAACGCGCCGACCCGGGAGCGGAAGCCGGCGGGCGCGGATTCCCGTTCCGCGGTGAGGGTCGAGGCGATAGTGGAGGAAGCGGCGTCAGTCACAGAGTGTTTCTCGTCTCGTCGATCAGGGGAAGACGCAGGGCGTCGTTGCAGATGTGGATGCTGACGCCCAGGAGCGCAGGAAGGAAAAGCGCGAGCGGCGGCCCGACCATCGGCAGCGCGAGCGCCGCGACGCCGAGGCCGGTCAGCAGCAGCCCGCTGAGGACGATGTGCGGCCGCCGGGCGATGACCTTCGCCGCCGCGGTCGCCAGCGCGACAGCGCCGTATTCGTCTTTCGCCGCGGCAGCGAGCACCGCCACCGCGATGAAGAAGGCGAGGGATGCCGCGCCGGCGGCTGCGACGAACAGCAGCATCGCATCGGACCCGCCGAACAGCGCGAAGTCGTATGCGAGCAGAAGCACCACCGCGCTCGCTGCAATCGCGGCCCACGCCAAGGAGCGGCATCCGCTCGCGAACGATCTCCAGAACACACCGCCGGCCCGCGCCTCGCCACGCTCGGCGAGCAAGCGTCGCGTGCTCCGCAGCAGGGCGTACATCGCGGGCACGAGAGGCAGGAGGGAGGCAGCTCCCAGCCAGATCGCCAGATGCGTCGACTGCCAGCCGACCAGCGCCGTGAACGCGAGCGCTGGGCTGAGGCACCCGAGGAACGACACCGAGACCACGAAGTACTGGAAGATCGCGAGGACAGTCCCGGCGAGGGGGCCGTCGAGCGCGAGGATCGCGCGCATCCGCGGGCCGACGCCGGCTGTGCGGGACGACGTGTTCGACACGGTCATCCCTTCACCGCCCCCACCGACATGCCCTTGACGAAGTAGCGCTGGAACGCCGCGAAGATCGCGACCGAGGGGATGATGGCGAGGATCGCGCCGGTGTAGATCAGCTGCCACTGCGACGTGAGCAGGCCCACCATCCGGTTGATGGCGACGTTGATCGTGCCCGCCGACGACGAGTCGAGGAACACCAGCGGGATGAAGAAGTCGTTCCACAGACCGAGTGCCTGAATGATCACGAACGCCGAGGTCACCGGGAGCAGCATCGGGAACACGATCGACCAGAACGTCCGGAGGCGCCCGGCGCCGTCGACGTGCGCCGCCTCCTCCACCTCGATCGGGATGCCCTTGATGAAGCTGCAGTACAGCAGGATGCCGAAGCTCGCAGCCCCGCCGAGGTGGACCAGGATGACGCTCGTGAGCGTGCTGTACAGCCCGACCTCGTCGAAGCCCTTCACGAGCGGGATCATGCGTACCTGGAAAGGGATCATCAGACCGGCGATGAACAGGATGTAGAGGAATCGCGAGGTGCGTCCGCCGATCCGTTCGATCCCGTAGGCGGCCATGGGCACGATCGCCACCAGAAGCACGACGGTGGTGACGGTGATGGTGAGCGTGTTGAGCAGCGCCTCGCCGTAGTCCGTCTGCTGGAACAGCTGGACGTAGTTGTCGAGGGTGAACTGGGTGGGCAGACCCATCGGGTCCACCGTGATCTCGGCGTACGACCGGAAGGAGTTCAGGACCGCGTAGATCACGGGGCTCGCCACGATCAGCACCAGCACCGCGAGCACGGCCATGACGACGACCTGGCCCGCAGTGAGCTTCTTGGGCTTGGGCCGCGCCCGGCGCGACGTGCGCTCCGGGGCGACGAGCAGTTCGGTCTCGGTGCTCATGCCTGGATCTCCCTCTTGCGCATGTACGCGTTCGCCGCGACGGTGCTGACGATCACCACGAGGAACAGCACGATGGCGGCCGCACTGCCAAAGCCGGCGCGGTACTCGCCGAATCCGACCTTGTAGATGAAGAACGCCATGGTCTCGCTGACGAACCCGGGTCCGCCGGCGGTGAGGACCATGACCTGATCGAAGATGGTCCAGCCCGCGATCATCGCGAGCGTCATGTTGACCGTGACGGCTCCTGCGAGCATCGGCCACGTGACGTGCCGGAACACCTGGCGGCTGTTGGCCCCGTCGATGCGTGCTGCTTCGGTGAGCTCCTGCGGCACGGACTGCAGATTCGCGAGGTAGATGAGCGTCGTGTTGCCGCCGAGCGTGAAGCACGTGATGAAGAGGATGACGCCCACCACGATCGAGCTGTCGCCCAGCCAGTCGCGGGCCCACTCAGGGAAGCCGGCGTCGCGCAGGAACGTGTTCACCGCGCCAAAGTTGAAGTTGAGGAGGTACTTCCACACGGTCGCGAGGATGAAGCCGCTCACCAGCGCCGGCAGATAGACGGCGGTGCGGAAGAAGCCCTGCCAGCGACCGACTTTGTCGAGCATGAGCGCGACGCCGAGCGAGATCGCGTTGATGATGACAGCCGAGCCGAGGCCCAGGATCAGCGTGTTCTTGACCGCGTTCCAGAACCGTCCGCTCGTCAGGATCTCTTCGTAGTTGCGGGTGCCGATGTAGTCGTAGTCGGGGCTGATGCCGTCCCAGTTCGTGAAGCTCAGCTGGAGGGACTGGATCGACGGCACGATCACCATCAACAGGTAGACGATCAGTGCCGGAGCGACGAAGCCCAGCATGACCCACCGCGCCGAGCGGAACCGCCGCGTGCGGCGCTGCTCGCGTTCGGGCCCGACCGGCACGAACGACACGTCGTCGGGGGCACCATCCGGCGCGCCGTCGAGCGGACCTCCGCCGCTGAGGCGCACGGCGGCGCCCACGACCTGGGTCTGCCCCTGCGATGCACTTTGATCTGTCATGGAGACCTCCTCGGCTCCTTGTCGCGGTGCCCGGGCGGAACCCGGGCGGAACCCGGGCACCGCGACATCCGGTGTGGATCAGCCTGCGGCGACCGTCTTGTCGAACTCGGCCTGCACCTTGGCGATGGTGTCGTCGATCGACGACTGCCCGTCTTGCATCTCGATCCGCGCCTGGCGGAAGAAGGTGTTGAAGGCGCTGAACGTCGACAGGTCGGAGACGTTCTCGTACCAGACGAGGTTCGGGCTCTCGAGCAAGGCGAAGTAGTCGTCGGCGCCGGGGATCGAGGTGTTCCGCTCGATCGCGTCGGCCGCGACGATGTTCGGCGCAAGCCAGCCGTTCGCCTCCATGAGGTTGGCGGTATCGACCTGGTAGAAGAACTCGAGGAACTCGGTCGCCGATGCGTACACGTCGTCGTCCTCCGCCGCCTGCGACGAGATGGCCAGGCCGCCGGCGGTGTCGCCGTTGACGGCGTTCTTCAGCACGTTGATCGAGCCGTCCTCACCCGGGACGATGAACAGGCCTGCGTTGAAGTCGGGATCGACCTTGTGGATGTCGTTCAGCCGCCCGATGCCGGCGGACGAGGTCGCCATGACGGCCATGTCGTTCACCAGCAGCGTCGTGGTCTGCGCGTCCGCGGTGGACTGCCAGCCCTCGAGGACGTACTCGTTCGTGATGTCGAGGAGCTCCTGCAGCGGCTCGCGCAGGTCCTCGATCGTGGCGTCGCCGTTCTGGGCGGCCGTCCAGAACCCGCCCTCGTCGCCCCACTCGGCGAAGTACGGCGAGGCGAGCTGCTTCCACAGCTGGTCGCTGGGCCAGACCTCGGCCGCCGCGGTGGCAAGCGGCTCGTCACCGTTGGCCTTGATGTCGGCGAGAAGGTCGGTGAAGTCGTCGTAAGTCTCAGGGACTTCGAGGTCGTTCTCCTCGAAGTAGTCCTTGTTGTAGACGATGTTCAGGCCGATCTCACCGTTGAGAGCGCTGTACGGCACGGTGTAGACGTTCCCGTCTTCGGCCGAGCCGACCGCCTCCGGCTCGATGAGCTCGGTGACCGACTCGGGGATCGGCGCGAGCTTGCCGGCATTGATGTACGTGAGGGTGTCGCGCATATCGACGACGGCCGGCCAGTTGCCCGTGGCATCCATCGTCTTCAGCGCCGTCGCGTAGTCGCTTCCCGCAGGGAGCGGGTCGAGCTGAACGGTCGTGGTCTCGCTCTGCTCGTTGAAGGCCTCGACGACCGCGTCGACGACCGAGTTCCAGGTCTCGTCGCCCGTTGCGTAGAGGAAGCGGATGGTGGTCTTCGGGGCGGCACCGGCGTCATCGCCGTCGCCTCCCGAGCTGGTGCAGCCGGTGAGCGCGAGAGCCGCGACGGCGACACCCGCTGCGCCCGCGAGCCAGGCAGAACGGCGCCGCTGCGCCCCTGCCCGCGTCGTTGCGTCGTGCATGTGATCTCCCTTGATTCGTGCCGGAACGATTCCGTCATCGAGAGAGTACCCCAAAGTGGACAACGTTTGCCACTCTTTCAGGAACACGCTTTCCTCGCGTCCGCTCGACAACCGCGGACACATTCCCGCGTCAGCGATCGAGGGCTGCGATCGCCTCGCCATGGATGATCGGCGTGCCGCTCAGCCCGACCGTGTCGACGCCGTCGGCATGCTCATCCAGCACGAGGGCGAGCGCCGCTTCGCCGAACTGCTCGAGCGGCACCTCGACCGTGCTGAACCCCGGCAGGACATCCCCCAGCATGGGGACGTGGTCGAATCCTGTCACCTCGATGCCATCGGGAACCGAGACGCCGAACTCGCGCAGACGAGCGATCACACCGACTGCCATCGCGTCGCTCATGGCCGCGATGACGTCGATCTCGCCGAGCCGCTTTCGCAGCTGGTCCACCGCTCGGTGGCCGCCATCGCGAGAGAACTCGGTGTGCACGATGTCGCGCTCGTCCACGGCGATGCCCCGGTGCGCGAGGCCTTCGACGAAGCCGCCGACGCGCTCGAGCGCCGTGATCTCGCCAGCAGGACCGGACACGAGTGCGAATCGCCGGCGCCCGGCGTCCACCAACCCTTCCGCCAGCAGGCGGGCGGCGTGCCGGTTGTCCACGGTCACGGTGGGGAAGCCGAGCTCGTTGTCGCCGATCACGACGATCTTCGCTCCGTGGTCCCGCAGCACCGCGAGTTGCTCCTTCACCGACGCCTCGCGGGCCGCATCCGTCGTCCGGCTCGTCGCCATCACCACCGCGAGGTGGCGCTCGCCGCGCAACTGCGTCAACAGGTCGAGCTCGCGCATCGGATCGTCGCGCGTCGTGCGCACGGCCACCGAGATCCCGCGCTCCTCGGCTGCATGCATGATGCCCGAGATCATGGTCGCCGAGCCGAAGTCGTCGATGTCGCCCACGATGAACGCCACCGTGCGCGCCCTGCCACCCTTGATGGTCTGAGCCGCCGGGCTCACGGCATAGCCGAGCGTGCGGGCAGCCTCTTCGACGCGTTCGCGGAGCTCTGGCGATCCGCTCTTCTTGCCGCGAACCCCGCCGTTGAGCGCACGCGACGCCGCCGGCACCGACACACCGGCCAGGCGTGCGACGTCGGTGAGGGTGGGGGGCTTGGCGGGCTTCGGCATCGACTTCCTCTCACACGGGCGAGCGTGACTAGATAACGCTATCCAACAATGACTTTCGCGGCAGACAGGCGTCGAGGACGGCGCCAGCGAAGGGAACGCGCGTCACGCCGGCTGCGCGGGCTTGGTACGGACCGGGCCCATCCACGTCGCCACCAGCACCGACGTGATCGCGCCCGCGGCCATGATCGCGGCGAGCACGACGATCTGGAAGCGACCGGCCTCGATCGGCGAGATGCCGCCGAAGATCGCACCGACGAAGGCGCCGGGAAGCACGACCAGCCCGGTCGTCTTCGTCTGGTCGATCGCCGGCACGAGCGCATCGCGCACTGCGCGGCGAGCGAGCAGCACAGTAGAGGTTCGCGGCGTCGCTCCGAGCGCGAGCCAGCCTTCCACTTCGTCCCAGTGGTCGACGATCGCGGTCGTGAACATGCGCCCGGTGAGCGCCGCGATGCTCATCGCGTTGCCGATGATGATCGCCCCGATGGCGAGCGCGTAGCGCGGCGTGAGCTCCAGCGCGCCGGTCGCGAACACCACGGTCGTGGCGACGAGGACGCCGACTGCGATCGATGACGACATCGTGGCGAACCCACGCGTCGACCAGCCGATGCGACCCGTCGCGACGGACGTGGCGATGGTGAACATGACGACGAGCGCGACGGCGATCCACACCGGGTTCGTGATGACGCCCGTAAGGATGACGCTGATCACCGCGAGCTGCACCGCACCGCGCAGGATCGCCACGACCGGCGCCCACATGCTCGGGATGCGGAACGCCGCCAGGACGACGGTCGTGACGGCCGCGAGCACCAGCACGCCGACGAGCGTCGGGGCCAGGCCGGCGGGCACGTTCACGGTCGGAGCCTACCGACCGGGCGGCGAGCTCCGACGGGCGGACACGCGTGGGGAGGTTCTGCCAGGCTCGTCCTGTCGGAACGCCGCGCGACGGAACGGGACGAGATGGCTGAGCTGCGCTTCTTCTGGGTGGACGTATTCGCCGAGACCCCGCTGACCGGGAATCCGCTCGCGCTCGTGCCCGACGCCGATGCGCTGAGCGAGCGCGAGATGCGCGCGATCGCGCAGGAGTTCAACCAGTCCGAGACGACGTTCCTCGTCACGCCGTCGGCCTCCGGCGCGGACCACCGCCTCCGGTCGTTCACCGCCGCCGGCGTCGAGGTGCTCGGCGCGGGTCACAACGCGATGGGCGCCTGGATCTGGCTCGCCGACACCGGTGCACTGCCGCCCGAGCGGAAGGAGTTCGCGCAGCAGATCGGCGACGACGTGCTGCCGGTGTGGATCACGCGCACTTCCGGTGGCCGGTCGAGGGTGACGATGCGGCAGGCCGCACCCCGGTTCCTGCACTCGACGACAGAGCACGCGGACTTCGCTGAGGCGCTCGGCCTCTCCCCCTCCGCCCTGGCCGATCGACCTGCCGAGGTCGTCTGGACGGGGGCCGAGCACCTCATGCTCGGGCTCCGTACGCGCGCCGACGTCGACGCCGCGGCGCCGGAGCCGGCACGCCTCCGAGCGCTGCTCGCCGGGGTCGGCGCGGAGGGGTGCTACGTCTTCACCACCGAGGGCGGCCCGGACGGCGCCGACGCGTACACCCGGTTCTTCAACCCCACCGTCGGCATCGTCGAAGACCCGGCGACCGGCACAGCCGCCGGGCCTATCGCCGCACTTCTCGCGCGCGACGGAGAAGCGCCGGGTGGCAGCATCCGTATCCTGCAAGGCCACGCGATGGGTAGGCCGAGCATCCTCGAGGTCGCCGTGGACGGCGATCGCGTCGACCTGTCGGGAAGCGGGCTCGTGGTGGCCGACGGCGTGCTCCGGCTCTGACCCCCAGCTCGACCCGCCGTGGGCCGCGGCGTTCGTCCGCGACCACGCCGTGACCGCCTCGCGCGGCCTCTCCGTCACCGCGCTTCTCACCGGTCACTGACGAACCGCATGCACAGGATCGGAGGTTCTCGGCGACACGCCGTGCCGAGGCATCCGTCACCGGCGCGCCGCCGGGATCTTTCGATTCTGTGCATCCGCACCGAGCTGATGCCGTCGGCTTCGGTAGAGCGGCTCCGCCGCAGGCTCTCTCGCTCGTCGGGATCAGCGACGCACGGGGTCGCTGTCGCCTCCCGAGAGGAATCTCTCGACGTCGCGCAGGGTCGGAGCGGACTCCCAGTCCCCCGGGGAGGTGCACGCGAGCGCGCCGCAGGCATTCGCGCGTCGCAGCCGCTCCGGCACGTCGAGACCGTCGAGCGTGGCGCTGAGGTATCCGGCGACGAACGCGTCGCCCGCGCCCACCGTGTCGACGACGTCGACGACGAAGCCCGGCGACTCGACGGCGCCGCCCGCGGCGGTGAAGACGGTGGCGCCCTCGGCGCCGCGCTTCAGCACGACTTCGGTGCACCCGGCCTCCAGCAGTCGGCGCGCGGCGGTCTCGGCATCCGTCTGCGGGAACAGCAGGCTGAGCTCCTCCACGCCGCCGAACACGACCTGGGCATGCTCGGCGATCTCACGGAAGACCGAGCCGACGGCCTCGGGGCTTGCCAGCGCCGAGCGGTAGTTGACGTCGAAGCTCACCGCCACGCCGGCGGCCCGCGCCCGATCGACGGCGCCGCGCACGCTCGCGCGCGCCGACTCCGACAGCAGCGGCGTGATGCCCGTGACGTGCAGCAGCGCCGCCTCCTCGACCCAGTCGGCCGGAAGGTCTTCGGGACTCAGCCGCGACCCGGCCGAGCCCGAGCGGTAGTAGTGCACGGCCGTCGATGCGGCGGACGGCCGCTCCTTCACCATGAGCCCCGTCGGCGCGCCGGCGTCGACGATGCCGCGCACGTCGAGTCCCTCGGCGCGGATCTCGCGCACGACGCGCTCACCGAGCGAGTCGTCGCCGACGCGGCCCAGCCACGACGCCGGGACGCCGAGGCGGCCCAGCCCGATGGCGACGTTGCTCTCGGCCCCGCCGATGCCGAGCGCCAGGCCCGACGCGTGACGCAGCGACCCGAGCTCGGTCGTGCGCACGAGGGCCATCGTCTCGCCGAGCGTGACGATGGCTCGCCCGGGGCGTGCCTCGGTCATCGGTCGCCCGCCTCCGCGCAGACGTCGACGAACGCCTTCGCACGGTCACGGAGGGCTGCGAGGTCGCCCCCGCGGAACGCGTCGCCCAGCAGCGGACCGCCGACGCTCGCGGCGACGGCGCCGGCCTTCAGCCACGCGGCCGCGCCGTCGAGGTCGACGCCACCCGACGGCATCGCGACGATGTCGGGGAACGGCCCGCGGAGGTCCTTGAGATACGAGGGACCCACCACGCCCGAGGGGAAGATCTTCACCGCGGAAGCGCCGGCCGACCACGACGAGAAAAGCTCGGTGGGCGTGAGCCCTCCGGGAACGATCGGCAGGCCGGCATCCGTCGCCTGCGCGACCAGCGCGGGGTCCGTGATCGGCGTGACCACGTACGCGACTCCGGCGTCGATGGCCCGGGCGAGGTCGTCCGCGTTCGTCACCGTGCCGATCCCGAGGTCGAGGACGGTGTCGTACCGCTCGCGCAGCGCCCCCCACCGGTCGAACGTGCCGGGGGTCGTGAGCGTCAGCTCGACGCTCTGGATACCGGCCTCGACCAGCACGTCGAGCACACGGTCGTAGTCCTCCGCGCGCTCGGCGCGTGCGACGACGACCAGGCGCGAGGCGACCGTGCGTTCGGGCAGCGCCAGGCGCCCGGGCGCGGTCTCACCAGTCATGGACGGTCCCGTCGAGCAGGCGGTTCACCGGGAGGTAGGCCTTCGTGTACTCGAAGGCCGCGGCGGCGTCCTCGTCGAGTTCGACGCCGAGGCCCGGCGCTTCGCCCGGGTGCAGGAAGCCGCGGTCGAACGTGAACGACGTCTGGAACACCTCGAGCGTCTGCTCGTTGTGCGGCATGTACTCCTGGATCCCGAAGTTGTGGATCGCGAGGTCGAGGTGCAGGGCCGCCGCCATGCCGACGGGCGAGATGTCGGTGGGGCCGTGGATGCCCGACTTGATGCCGTACATCGCCGCGAAGTCCAGCAGCTTCTTCATCGCCGTGATGCCGCCGGTGTGCGTGACCGCCGAGCGCACATAGTCGATGAGCCGCTCGGTGATGAGCGTCTGGTAGTCGAACACGGTGTTGAACACCTCGCCGATGGCGAGCGGCGTCGTGGAGTGCTGGCGCACCAGGCGCAGTGCCGACTGGTCCTCGCCCGGCGTGCAGTCCTCGAGCCAGAAGAGGTCGTAGGGCTCGATGTCTTTGGCGAACCGCGCGGCCTCGATGGGCGACATCCGGTGGTGGCCGTCGTGCAGGATGCGCAGGCCCGTGCCGAAGTCCTCACGGATCTTGGCGAACACGTCGGGCATGTGCGAGAGATAGGTGCGGGTGTCCCACGTCTCCTCGCTCGGCCGGCCGTCAGCGGCGCGCTTGGCCGGCTCGTAGTCGTAGCGGACGCCCGGACCGGCCGACGAGACGCCGTAGATCTGGCCGAGGCCGGGCACGCCGGTCTGCACGCGGACCGCGGTGAAGCCGAGCTCCTCGTACCCGGTGATCGCGTTCGCGAGAGCCTGGTAGTCGGTGCCCGAGGCGTGGGCGTAGACACGGATGCCCGAGCGGCTGGCACCGCCGAGGAGCTGGTACAGCGGCATCCCGGCCTTCTTCGCCTTGATGTCCCACAGGGCCATGTCGACCGCGGCGATGGCCGCCATCGTCACGGGACCCCGACGCCAGTACGGACCGCGGTAGAGGTACTGCCAGGTGTCCTCGATGCGATCCTCGTCGCGCCCGATGAGCATCGAGGCGACGTGGTCCGCGAGGTACGAGGCGACCGACAGCTCGCGGCCGTTCAGGGTGGCGTCGCCCCACCCGACGATTCCGTCGGAGGTCACGATCTTGAGCGTCACGAAGTTGCGACCGGGGCTGGTGATGTTGACGGTGACGTTCTCGATCGCCATCTGAGTCTCCTAGGAAGTGTCGGTGCGGCCGCCGCGGACGACGGCCGCACCAGGGTTCGGATCGGGTGTCCCGAGGACTACATCGCGGGACGCGGGTCGGTCAGGTCGCGACCGGTCCACTCGGGCGCGACGACCGCCGCGATGAGCGCCGACAGGGTGTACAGCGCGAGGAGCACGATCACCGGGATGACGCTGCCCGTGGTCGCAGCCACCCAGGCGGCGGCCAGCACGGGGCCGATGCCGGTCGCGATGATCGCCGCGATCTCGCGGACGATCGCCGTGAGCGTGTAGCGGTTGCGCGAACCGAAGATCTCGGGGATGGCGATGTTCTCCATCGACGCGAGGCCCAGGACGGCGACGTTGTGGATCACGACGTAGCCGACGAAGATCCAGGCGACCTCCTTGGTGTTGATCGCGAGCATCGTCGGGACGATGAGCACCAGCGCGAGCGACGTCATGATGATGTACATCCGGCGGCGGCCGAACTTGTCGCCGAGCCAGCCCACGAACGGGATGGTGCCGAACCCGATGAGCGACGAGACGATCACGATCTCGGGCCCGACGCCCTTCTGCACGGCGAGGGTGATCGTGATGAACGAGATCAGGTACGTCTGGATGAGGCCCGAGTTGCCGGCCTGCCCGAAGCGCAGGAAGAACGACACGAGGGTGGCCTTGATCGGCTTGCGCTGCAGCGACTCGAGCGTGCGGATGTCGTTGGTCTGCGTCGCGAGGTCGACCATCTCGTCACGCGACAGGGCCTGACCGTCGACGACGTCGGTGCGCTCCTCGAAGACCGGGCTCTCCTTGAGGTTGAGGCGCACCCAGACGGCGAACACCATGATCACGGCGGAGGCGATGAACGGGATGCGCCAGCCCCAGGCCAGGACGTCCTCTTCGACCATGACGGCCAGCAGGAGCGCCCAGATCGCGGACGCGAAGAGCGTTCCGCAGTTGGTGCCGAGTGCGACGAGCGAGGCGATGATGCCGCGGCGCTTGGCCGGCGCGTACTCGGCGAGCATGACACCCGCACCCGAGATCTCGGCGCCCGCGCCGAAGCCCTGCGCGAGTCGCAGCAGGACGAGCATGATCGGAGCGATGATGCCGGCCGTCTCGTACGTCGGCAGGAAGCCGATGAGCGTGGTCGCCAGGCCCATGAGCAGGATCGTGTAGAAGAGCACCTTGCGGCGGCCGATCTTGTCGCCCATGCGCCCGAAGTACCACGCGCCGAGCGGACGGGCGAGGTAGCCGACGCCGTAGGTGGCCATGGCGAGCACGACGGCCATGCCGGGCTCCTCGCCGGCGAAGAAGAGCTGGCTGAAGACCAGGGCAGCGGCCAGCGAGTACAGCTGGAAGTCCATGAACTCCAGCGCGGTGCCGAGCCAGCCGGAGACGGCGGCGCGGACGAGGTCGCCCGTCGAGCGGGTGACGGTGGGCGGCGGCGCGGGGGCGTCGACGCCGGGGACCTGGGGGGTGCTCATGAGTACTCCTTCGTAGATGAGTGAGCGGTGGAGGGGGTGAGAGGTCAGAGTTCGAGCAGGACCTTGGCCGAGGCGGACGAGTCGCGCGCGACCGAGAACGCCTCGACGGCACGGGATGCCTCGATCGTGTGCGAGACGACGGCATCGAGCGCGTCCGATTCGGCGAGCATGGCCACGGCGTCATCGATCTCGGTCGAGAACCGGAACGCCCCGCGCAGGGTGAGCTCCTTCGCGAGCATCGGCGCCAGGTTCACGCCGATCTCGGCGTTCGGGAGCATGCCGACCTGGACGATCGTTCCGGTACGGCGCGCGCCGCGCACCGACTGCGTCAGCGAGACGGCGACGCCGGAGCACTCGAACACGACGTCGTACGATTCGTCGGCGATCGTGTCGCGGCCGACGAGCACGAGCTCGCTCGCCCCGAGCGCGGCGGCGCGATCGAGCGGCTCGGTGCGCACGTCGCTCGCGCCGATGACAGCGGCCCCGGCGTGCGCCGCCGCGGCGACGACGAGAAGTCCGATCGGACCCGCGCCGATGACGAGCACGCGCTTGCCGGCGATGTCGCCGGCGAGGTTCACGGCGTGCAGCGCCACGGCGAGCGGCTCCGCCAGGGCCGCACGCTCGAGCGGCAGCGTCTCGGGCAGCACGCGGATCATGTGCTCCTCGACGACGAGGTACTCGGCGGCACCGCCCTGACGATGCGGCGTGGTCGCAGCACTGCCGAAGTAGTCGCCGCCGGGTCGCAGGTGCGGGTGGTCCTCGAGTCCCGGGACCGACGCGCCGTAGCGCGCCGGGTGCACCGTGACGGGGGTTCCCGGCTCGAGCCGGCCGGACGGGTCGAGGTCGACCACGGCCGACAGCTCATGCCCCGGGATCAGCGGCTCCTTGATCGCGTACTCGCCGTTGACGCCGTGGAAGTAGTAGTGCAGGTCGGACCCGCAGATGCCGACGAACCTGACGCGCAGACGCACCTCGCCCTCGCCGGGCTCGGGAAGCGCGCGGTCCTCCCAGCGGATGTCTTCCTTGCCGTGGATCGCGAGCGCCTTCATGGCGGCTCCTTCCTGGTGGTGTGCCGCGGTCATGCCGAGACCTCGTGACGGATGCCGGAAGCGTCGGCCTGCGAAGCGGCAACGCTGTCGGCCACCGCCGCCTCCACGCCGCCAGCGGTGATCGTGTCGATGAGCTCACCCACCCGCGCGATGAACGCGGAACGACCCGCGAGCTCCTCGCCGAACAGCTGTAGCCCCGAGATCGCGGCGTCGGCGACGCCCGCGCCGTTTCGCGCGCCCGCCGTGGCCTCGGCCAGACGCGGGCGCGCAGCATCCGTCATCGCATCGGCGAAGCGACCCGGCTGGAAGCCCGGAAGCGGAGCGAAGCACGACAGGTAGGAGGCGACCGTGAGCGCGATGAGGTGCGGCATCGCCCCGTTGTCGAGGGCTTGCACCGCGGGCTCGGGGATTCGCTGGCGGAGCTTCACCGACCCATCGGTGCCGACCTGCGTCGTGCGGTGGCCGAGAGCGGTGTTGCCCCAGCGCTCGAACAGCTCGCGCTGGTAGCCGTCGAAGTCGACGCCCGACGGCATCTCGATCGACGGCGCGTACTCGCCCGCGAGGACGATCCGCGCGGCGGCATCGATGTCGGCGAGGCCGATCGCCTCGGGGATGGTCTCGACCCCGCGGAGCGCGCCGAGATAGGCGATGAGCGAGTGCGTGCCGTTCAGCAGCCGCACCTTCATCTGCTCGTACCGGCCGACCTCATCGGTGAACACAGCTCCCCCGGCCTCCCACGCCGGGCGGCCGGCGCGGAAGTCGTCCTCGATCGCCCACATCGTGAAGGGTTCCGCGGGCACGGGGATGTCGTCGCGCGCACCCAGCAGGTCGGACACGCGGGTCTGCAGCTCGGGAGTCGTCGACGGGACGATGCGGTCGACCATGCTCGAGGGGAACGACACGCGCTCGTCGAGGAACGCGAGCGCCTCGGTGCCTTCGGCACCCGGCAGGCTCTGCAGGAACTCGCGCACGAGACGGCGGGTGTGCGATCCGTTGGCCGCCAGGTTGTCGCAGCTGAGCACGGTGAGCGGAGCACCGGATGCTGCGGCCCGCCGCTGGATGCCGCGTGCGAGCTGACCGATCGTCGAGGTCGGGCTGCCGCCCTGCAGGTCGGCCGCGATGACCGGGGACGCGACGTCGAGGTGGCCGGTCGCGGGCGAGTAGCTGTAGCCGTTCTCGGTCACGGTGAGGGTGACGATGCGGATCGCCGGATCGGCGATGGCCTGCACGACCCGGTCGGGCTCATCCGCGGCGACGAAGGCGTCGGTGTGGACGGCGGGAACAGCGAGTCGGGTTCCCGCCGGCGAGATCTCGGCGACGGAGTAGAGCATGTCCTGCGCGCGCATCGCGTCGACGACAGACCGGGAGCGGGACGCGACTCCTACGATCCCCCAATCATCGCCGCTTCCCGCGGCGAGCGCAGCAGCGGTGTACACGGCCTGGTGCGCGCGGTGGAAGTTGCCGAGGCCCAGGTGGAGGATTCCCGCCGAGCGGGGCGCGTCGGGGACGGCGACCGTCGTGGCGTCGCCGCGGCCCAGCCGGGCGGCGGTCATGCCGTCGCTCCTGCGAGTGCGCTCGTCCGTCGAGTCGAGGGATCCTCGGTGATCGTCATGGAAAAGAGTGTGCATGGTTTGTACAATGTTTGTCAAGGCGTTGCATCACATCGGCATGAGCCATGATGGAAACGCTGGCTGGGCTCGAGATCGGAACGCGGGATGACGGCGACATTGACCGACGTGGCTCGACGCGCGGGCGTGTCGGTCGCGACGGCCTCCCGCGCGTTCGGGGAGCCCGACCGCCTCGCGGTCGCGACGCGGGATCGCGTGCTCCGCGCGGCAAGCGACCTCGGGTACGCGAATCCGCAGGCCGCAACGGCGACGCGGACGATCGGCGTCATCGTCCCCGACGTGGCGAACCCCGTGTACGCCACGCTTCTCAAGGCGATCGAGGGTCAGGCCTGGCACGGCCGGCATCGCATCGTGCTGTTCGACGCGGACGAGGACCTCCGGCGCGAGCGCGAGCAGATCGAGCGCGCGCGCAAGCTCGACGGCATGCTGCTGTGCTCTCCTCGCCTGCCCGACGAAGACGTGCTGGCCCTCGTCGGCAAGACGCCGTACGTCGTGATCAACCGCCTCCTCGAAGGTGCTCCGTGCGTGCTGATGGACCCCGAGCACGGGCCGCGGCAGGCGGTCGAGCACCTGGCCGCGCTCGGCCACCGGCACATCGCCTACGCCGCCGGGCCTCTCGGCTCGTGGGCCGACAGCCGGCGATCCGACACGGTCGCGCGCGCGTGCGAGAGCTTCGGCATCCGTCTCACGCGGCTCAGCCACCACGCCGCGTCCATCCAGGGCGGACGCGCCGCGGCGGCGCCCGCGGCCGCGAGCGGCGCGACCGCCGTGATCGCCTACAACGACCTCGTGGCGCTCGGAGTCGAAGCGGGCATGTCGGACCTCGGCCGCTCGTGCCCTGACGACATCAGCATCGTCGGCATCGACGACATCGAGATGGCGGGCGCCGTGACGCCGGGCCTGACCACAGTGCGCATGCCGATCGGCAGGAGCGGGGCCCTCGCCGTCGACCTCCTGCTCCAGGCGATGGCGGGCGCGCCCGTGGAAGAGGCGGCGGTGCTCAACTCGCAGCTCATCGTGCGTGGCTCGACGGCGGCGCCCGCCGCGTGAGGCCGGGCTCCGCCGGAGCGTTGCGCCGGTAGCGAATCCGTCCGGATCCGACGATCTCGGCGGCGAGGATGGACGCCATGCCCGTTGAAGGTGTGGGAGTCACCGCTGTCGCCGTCGCCGCGGCGCGCGCCCTCGAGACCGATCGCCCCGATCCGCTCGTCGTCGATCCGTGGGCCGCAGCGCTCGTCCGCGAGTCCGGCGTCGCCGTGCCGTTCCCCGAGCACTGGCCCGAGCGCCTCGAGGACACCCCCGCGGTCGAGCACTCGATGCTCCTCGGCGCGATGTACATCGGCATGCGCACGCGGTTCATCGACGACGAGCTGCTCGCCGGCGGGCTGCGGCAGGTCGCCATCCTCGGCAGCGGGCTCGACACCCGCTCGTGGCGCCTCGCCTGGCCGGCGGGAACGCGCGTCTTCGAGCTCGACTCGCCGGAGGTCGTCGACTTCGTCGAGAGGACGATGGATGCTGCGGCCGCGACGCCGACCGCGGACCGCACCGCTCTCGGTGCCGATGTGACGGCGCCCTGGGCCGCCGCCATCGTGCGCAGCGGGTTCCGGCCCGACCAGCCGACGCACTGGGTGCTCGAGGGACTGCTCCCCTACCTCAGCGCGCACGACCAGTCGGCGCTGCTCGACGACATCATCGACCTGTCGGCCCCGGGCTCGCGCGCCGTGATCGAGCGCGCGCCGGCCCTCACCGACACCCCGGAGACGCGAGAGCGACTCGAGACCTTCGCGCTCGCGACCGGCATCCCCATCGACGAGCTGCTCGCGCGCACCGACCCGCCGGACCCGGCTGAGGTGGTGGGCGCGGCGGGGTGGAGTGTCGAGGAGACCCGGGTCGAGGACCTCGAGCGCCGTTACGCCCGGCCTCTCCGCGTCGACCGCGACGAGACCGCGACCGCCGAGCAGCGGGGCGGGTTCGTGAGCGCTCACCTCCCGACCCGCTGACGGCGTCGCGCCCGGGCGACGTCAGCTCGTCGCCCGCACCTCCGACACGTAGTGCTGGACGCGCTCGAGCATGTCGACGTCGTAGGGCCCCCAGGTCGGCTGGGGCGTGTCGGCACCGACGTAGGGCTCGTCGGCGTAGCGAGCCTGGTACTCGGCCAGCTTTCGCTCGAGCCGCTGCTTGATGTCGGCGTACGAGGGATCGTCGGCGACGTTGCGCACCTCGGTCGGGTCGGCCTTCAGGTCGTAGAGCTCCCATTCGGGCTCGAAGATCCGATCCGACGCACCCGGCACGCCGAGCCCCGCGCCGTAGTAGTAGATCAGCTTGTGGTCGTTCGTGCGGATGCCGTAGTGGGCCGGCGCCGCATGGATGGGGTCGTCGTGCTCCCAGTACCGGTAGTACGCGGCATCCGCCCAGTCCTCCACCTGCTCGCCGCGGAGCAGCCGGCGGAAGCTGCGCCCCTGCGATGACGGCAGCGCACTGGCCGCATCGACGCCGCAGACGTCGAGGAAGGTCGCCGCGAAGTCGACATTCGTGATGATCGCGTCGCATCGCGCGCCCGGCTCGATCTCGGCGGGCCACCGCATCAGCATCGGCATCTGCAGGGACTGGTCGAACATGAGCCGCTTGTCGAACCAGCCGTGGTCGCCCAGGAAGAAGCCCTGGTCGGAGGTGTAGACGACCAGCGTGTTCTCGGCGAGGCCGCGCTCGTCGAGGTGATCGAGGAGGCGCCCGACGTTGTCGTCGATCGATTGGATGCACTGCAGGTAGTCGCGCATGTAGATCTGATACTTCCAGCGCATGCGGGCTTCGCGGTTCTCGGGTCCGCGGAGGTGCTCGGGCACCTCGGTCTTGAGGTCGTCCGCTCCCATGTCGTCGGCGATCGTCATGTGCACGCCGCGGACGGCCTTGCTGCGGGTCTCGTAGTCGTCGAAGAACGTGTCCGGCTCGGGGATCGTCCCGTCGGCGTAGAGATGCTTGTGCTTCTCGTCCGGGACCCAGGGACGGTGCGGGGCCTTGTGGTGCACCATCATGCAGAACGGCTGGTCCTCGCCGAGCGAGTCGATCCAGTCCAGCGAGAGGTCGGTCACGATGTCGGTCGCGTACCCGGGAACGACCCGACTGCCGTCGGCGTCGATCATCTCCGGGTCGACGTAGTCGCCCTGCCCCGGGAAGATCGTCCATGCGTCGAAGCCGCGGGGCAGCGAGACGCCGTGCTCACCGAGGTGCCACTTGCCGAACATCGCAGTCTTGTAGCCGCGCGTCTGCAACACGTCGACGAAGGTGGGCACTCGGTAGTCCATCTCGGTCCAGATCGACGAGACGCCGTTCACGTGGCTGTACGTGCCGGTGAGGATCGTCGCGCGGGAGGGGCTGCAGATCGAGTTCGTGCAGAAGACCGCGTCGAGGCGCATTCCCTCGTCCGCTATGCGGTCGAGGTTCGGAGTGTGGTTGACCCGACTGCCGTAGGCCGAGATGGCGTGCGCGGCATGGTCGTCGGACATGATGAAGATGATGTTGGGACTGGTCATTTCTGCTCCCGAAGTCTGAGGGTCGTCATGGGTGGCGGGTGCGGTCAGACCGGCACCGGGACGCGGACCGGGATGTCGTCGCTCGGCGCGAATCCGATGCGCCAGGCCTTCACCCAGATGGGCTGATCGACGGCCACCGCCCCCGTGTACAGGTTCCAGCTCCGCCCGTCCGAGGCGGGTAGCCCGATCTCGCTCTGGAAGTGCGACGGCTCGGCCGCCGATGCGGGCTCGTCGGGCGTCCAGCCGAGCAGCGTCCCCGGCGTCGTCGCCCGCAGCGACAGCACGCCGGCTTCGAGCGCCACCGCGGGCGGCTCGGTGACCGGGCGTCGACCGCCGGGACGCCAGCGCTCCTCGAGGTCGCTCTCGGGGATCGCGCCCAGGTCGCCGTACTCGAGGATCCAGGAGTCGAGCGCGGCGCGAAGGCGCTCCAGGTCGTCGAGGTGCGCCGGGTCGGCCGCCAGGTTCACCGTCTCGTGCGGGTCGGCGAGGATGTCGTACAGCTCCTCCGCGGGCTTGGACTGGGCGACGACAGCGCGCTGCGCGGCAGTCATCGCCGAAGGCAGTTCGCCGCGGGCGCGCTGCTGACATTCGTCGGAGGCCAGCCGGCGGAAGGCGGCCCAGGTCGGCAGCCGATCGGGGTACTCGGTGTGGATCATCGCCGGCTTGTCGGGGAAGTAATTGCGGATGTAGCGGAACCGAGGGTCCCTCACCGTGCGCGACCGGTCATCTGCTTCGCCCTGGCGGTCACGCCCGCCGAACGTGAACTCGTTCGGCTGCGATCGCAGCGCGCCCTCGCTGTCGAACAGCGCCACGCCCTGCATCCCCTCAGGGACCTCGAGTCCGGCGAGCGCGAGCATCGTGGGCGCGAGGTCCATCGTGTGGACGAGGTCGGTGACGCCGGCACCGGTGGGGAGGCGATCCGGCCAGCTCACGATGAGCGGCTCGCGCAGCCCCGCCTCGTTCGGCCACCGCTTCGCGCGGGGCATGCCCTTGCCGTGGTCGCTCCAGAACACGACGATCGTGTTCTCGAGCACGCCGTCCTCCTCGAGCTCCGCCACCAGACCGCCCACCCAGTGATCCATCTCGGTGATGAGATCGCTGTATCGCGCCCACGCCGTGCGGAAGACCTCGTCGTCCGGGTAGTACGGGGGCAGCGGTGCGTCGGCGGGCAGATGCCGATCGGCCTCGGCGACGTGGGCGGTGGCCGCGGCGAACGCGTCGTCGTCCAGATATAGCTGCGACTCATGCGTCGCCATCCCGTGGAACATCGCGAAGAACGGCGTCTCGGCCGTGGGCCGGTTGCGCCAGTGCGCCTCAGGACTGCAATCGTCGAACACGATCTCGGGCAGGTCGACCTGGAAGTCCGTGAACCAGTTGTTGGTGCAGTAGTAGCCCGCCGCGCGCATGATCTCGGGCAGGAGCCGCACGTCCGGCGGCGGCACGGCCTTGGATCGCATGTGCATGGTGCCGATCGACGTCGGAAAGCACCCGGTGATGATCGCGGACCTCGCCGGCGCGCAGATCGGCGCTGCCGCGAACGCGTTGTCGAAGCGCACGCCCCGCCGGGCGAGTGCGTCGAGGTTCGGCGTGCGGGCATACTCCGCGCCAGGCCAGACGCCCGCGTAGCACCCGAGGTCCGGGTTGATGTCGTGCGTCGAGATCCAGACGATGTTCGGGCGCCGCACTCCCGGGATCGTCACGAGACCACCGCCGGTGCGGCGACGAGTGCAAGGTCATCGGCCACGGCGACCAGCGTGCCGGCGTCGATGACTCCGGCCGCAGCCATGCCGAGGACGCTGGCCCAGGGCGTCGCCGTGATGAGCTCGGTGGTGACCAGCCAGGGCATGTGCTCCACCAGCACGGCATGCGTCGCCTCATCCGCCAGCAGTTCGTGCACCGGCGTCTCCAGCAGCCCGAGCGCGGGTAGCTCACTGCGACGCGGCAGCGGCACGGCGATCGCCTGCGCCCGCTGCGCGTCGCGACGCGCGCGGAGGTGCGACTCGTCGGCATCGCCGTGGACCGGGAGCCCGAGCCGCACGTACACGCTCTCCGGAGCATCGTTCTCGCGCAGCAGCTCGAGCAGGAGCGCGATCATCTCCCGCTCGACCGCGTCATCGGCGATCGGCGTCGTCTGCGCAGGATCCGTCTCCAGATCCCAGAGCAGCGTGCCGTGCTGCCACGAGTTGATCCGGAATCCGGACATCGCGTCGATCCGCATGGTGCGCAGGCCCTTCGTGAACGCGAACGGCTCGGCGGGCTGCCAATCCGTGAGCTCGTCCACGGCGAACCGGCTGCGCATGTGCGTCGGCATGAGGGTGTAGTCCTCGATCGGGCCGTTCGCGGCATCCGTGCTGGCCCGCATGTACACGTGACGGCCGTCCGTGACGTTGACGTGGCCACCGTGGATGCCGAAGAGCGCGCCCTTCTTCCCCTCACGCAGCGCGAGGTCCTGGCCGAGCATGTCCGGCGTCGGCTCGAGGCCGAAGAACCGCAGCATCGTCGGGGCGATGTCGATCGTCTGGGCGAGCTCGCCGCGACGGGTGTCGGCATCGCCGGTGCGGGGGTCCCAGAGGAACATCGGCAGGCGCACCAGCTCGTTGAACCACGGCTGCACGGACTTCGCCCACCACCCGTGCTCCCCCAGGAGGAACCCGTGGTCGGTGTTGACGAGGAGCATCGTGTCGCCCCACATGTCGTGGTCGTCCATATAGTCGAGCACGCGTCCCAGCGAGAAGTCGCACATCGACACCAGCGCGGCGTACTCGCGCCGGGCGTGCTCGACCTGGTCCTCGCTCTCGATCAGCTTGCTGTACCCGGGCCAGTCGAACTCCGGCCCGTCGTAGTCGTGGGCGTAGAGGTCCTTGTACTTCTGGTGGGTGAAGAACGGCTCGTGCGGATCGAACAGCTCGATCTGCAGCATCCATCTGTCCGCATGGATGTTCGTGTCGAGGAACTCGATGCCCGCGTCGACCGTGCGCGTCTGCGTGTGCTCCTCCTCCGTCGTCATGTAGCGACGGTTCACCGCGTCCTGCGTCTTCAGCGTCGCCGGGAAGCGCACGCCGCGGAGCGCATCGGCGTCGCCCTTCCAGTTGTCGCCCTCCTGCCCGCGGAAGAACTCCCACGTGTTGTAGCGGGTGTGGTAGGTCCCGCCGCCGTCCTCCCAGTAGTGCTGGTGATCGCTCACCAGGTGGGTGTGCACGCCGGCCTCCTTCAGCATCTCCGGCATGGAGTCGTCGAAGGGCTCGAGCGGACCCCAGCTGCGGTGCAGGAAGTTGTAGCGCCCGGTGTGCATCTCACGCCGTGCGGGCATGCACGGCATCGAACCGGCGTAGAAGTTGTCGAACGTCGCCGCCTTCTGCGCGAGGCGCGCGAAGTTGGGGGCGTCGACGAACGTGTCGGCGTACGGATGCAGCATGTGCCGGTTGAGGCTGTCGAACATGAGGATGATGGCGCGCATCTGCGTCTGGCTCCTGAGGGTCGTGCGGTCACACCGCGATGGTGACGGTGCTGGTCGATTCGCGGTTCTGGCGGGCGAGGAGGGCGTGCCTCTCGGCGCGGCGCTTCGCCTGCAGGCGTGGGTGCGGCACGGGCGCCGCCAGGAAGAGGCGCTGGGTGTACGGGTGCTCCGGCCGAGCCGTGACCTGGTCGGCGTCGCCCCACTCGACGATCTCGCCCCGGTACATGACCGCGACGCGTCGGCTGAGGTGGCGGACGACCGCGAGATCGTGCGACACGAACAGGTACGCGACGCCGGTGCGCTCCTGGATCTCCTTGAAGAGTTCGAGCACGCGCGCCTGGGTCGAGAGATCGAGTGCCGAGACGGGCTCGTCGCACACGATGAGGCGGGGCTGCAGCGCGAGAGCTCGCGCGATGGCGACGCGCTGCCGCTGGCCCCCGCTGAACTCGCGCGGCAGGCGCTGCCCCGCGTTGCTGGGCAGCCGGACTTCGTCGAGGAGGTGTCGCACCCGGGCGCGCGCCTCCTTGACCGGGACGTCGCGCACCGTGAGCGGCTCCATGAGGATCTGCTCGATCGTCATCGACGGGTTGAGCGAGGTGTACGGGTCCTGGAACACCACCTGGATCTCGTCCCCGAGCGCGCGGCGCGCCTTCGTCTGCAGCTTCGAGATGTCGCGGCCGTCGTAGGTGATGGTGCCGCCGGTCACGGGCGCGAGCCCGAGCAGCGCACGGCCCAGGGTCGTCTTGCCCGACCCCGACTCCCCGACGAGACCGACCGTCTCCCCCGGCTCGATGTCGATCGAGACCCCCTTGAGAGCCCGGAACGGCTTCTTGCGGAACCCCTTCGCGGGGTACTCCACGACGAGGTCGCGGATGTCGACCAGCTTCTCGGTCACTTCAGCACTCCTTCCGAGGCACGTGCGAGGTCGGCATCGACCTCGACGACCTCCACCGGCTCGAGCCCCTCCGGCCCGATCTCCTCGAGCACCGCATCGAACAGCGACTGCGTGTACGGGTGCTCCGGGTGGGCGAAGATGTCCTCGACGGGGCCCGTCTCGACGATCCGGCCGGCGCGCATGACCGACACCGTGTCGCAGAGGTCGGCCACGACCCCGAAGTTGTGGGTGACGAGGATCATGCCCATGTTCAGCTCGGTCTGCAGGCTTCGCAGCAGATCGAGGACGTCGGCCTGGACCGTGACGTCGAGCGCGGTGGTCGGCTCGTCGGCGATCAGCAGGTCGGGATTGCACGAGACGGCGCCGGCGATGAGCACGCGCTGGGCCATGCCTCCCGAGATCTCGTGCGGGTACGCGGCGAACGTCCGCTCGGGCTGGGGAATGCCGACCCGGCTCAGCAGCTCGAGCGCGCGCCGCTTGCCCTCTTTCCGGCTGATGCCGAGCTTCTGGCGCATCGGCTGCACGAGCTGGCTGCCGATGGTGAACGACGGGTCGAGGTTCGACATCGGCTCCTGCGGGATGTAGGCGATCTTCAGTCCACGAAGCCCGCGCATCCTGCTGGTCGACAGCGGGGCGAGATCGACACCCTCGAACTCGATGGATCCGGCGACGATCCGGCCACCCTCCGGAAGGAGGCGCAGCACCGACCACGCGGTCTGCGTCTTGCCCGAACCGGACTCGCCGATCAGGCCGTGCACCTCTCCGCGGTGCACGGTCAGTGACACGTCCTCGACCACGGTCTTGACCGAGCCGTCGTCCTGTCCGTAGCCGACGGCGAGACCCTTCACATCGAGCAGCACCTCCGCCTCGGCGAAGCGGCTGCCGCTGTGCCGCGCGACCGGCTCAGACGTGATCTCGACCGGAACGGCGGCCTGCTTGCGCGGGGAACGTCGCGGCGAGCTGCTGCGCTCGAGCGTGTCGCGCAGCGAGTTGGCCAGCAGGACGAGCGACATGCACGTCAGGCCGATCGCAAGGCTGGGCCAGAGCATCAGGACCGGGTTCGTGTAGATGTTCGCGAAGCCCTCGGAGAGCATGCTGCCCCACGTGGGCATGGACAGATCGCCGAGGCCGAGGAATTCGAGCCCGGCCTGGATCGCGATGGCGACGCCGGCGACGAACGAGGCCTGCACGAGTGCCGGGCCGCGGACGACGGTCAGGATGTGCCGTCCGATGATGCGCCCGTCGCTGAGTCCGGAGACCCGCGCGGCGTCGACGTACAGCTCGTCGCGCACGGCCGAGACGGTCGAGTACACGAGGCGATAGAACGCCGGGGAGAGCAGCGCTCCGAAGATCGCCATCGAGGTCCACATCGACGGGCCGAGCACCGCACGCGCGGCCAGCAGCACGACGATGCCGGGCAGCGCCTGGATGAGTCCGACGACCCAGGACGAGGCCCCCTCGAACCACTTGCCGTAGTAGCCGGCGATGAGACCGCTCGTCACGCCGAGGATCGCGGCGACGACCAGGGCGAGGGCGGCACCGGCGATGCTGAAGCGGGTGGCGTACAGCATCCGTGAGAAGACGTCGCGACCCGCGCTGTCGGTGCCCATCAGGTGCTCGGGCGAGATCGGCCCGAGCACGTTCGCCGCCGACGCCACGTCCGGGTCGTACGGCGCCAGGAGCGGCCCGAAGATCGCGACGAGCACGACCAGCACGAGGAAGGAGAGTGAGGCGACGGCGATGGGCTTGCGGACGAGGCGGCGGAACAGCGACCGCGACGAGCGGGTCTTCGCGGCCTGGATCTCGTCGGTGAGATCCCCTGCGAGCGGATCGATCATGACAGACGCACCTTCGGGTTGAGCCAACCTTGCGCGAGGTCGACGAGGAGGTTGAGGATGACGACGAGGATGGCCGTCGCGATGACCAGGCCCATCACGAGCGGGATGTCGCCCTGCGAGGTGGCGGTGACGGCCACCTGCCCCATTCCGGGGATCGCGAAGATCTGCTCGATGATGACCGCGCCGCCGAGCAGACCGACGAAGTGGACGCCGAGCACGGCGAGTCCCGGACCGGCCGCGTTGCGCAGGACGTGCTGCAGCACCACCGTGCGGCGGCTGAGCCCCCGGCTTTCGAGGGTGCGCACGTAGTCGTGGCGGAGCGAGTCGAGCATCGAGCCGCGGATCTGCTGCGTGACGGCGGCGATGCCGCCCAGTGACAGCGCGATGACCGGCAGCGTGATGGAGGCGAGCCAGCCGGCGGGCGAACTCGCGAACTGGACGTAGCCGGTGGGGTTGAACCAGCCGAGATTGATCGCGAAGACGAGGACGAGGCCCATGGCGATGAGGAAGGCCGGAATGGCAGTGCCGACCAGCGAGAGCACCTGCACCACCGAGTCGATCCACCCGCGCCGGGTGGCCGCGAGCACACCGAGGATCACGGAGACCACGGCGATCAGGATGGTGGCGCCGAATACGAGCGACAGCGTGACCGCGAGACGGCTGAGGATAGCGTCGGTCACCGGCTGACTCGTGAACCACGAGGCGCCGAAGGAGCCCTGGAACACGCCCGCCGCCCAATCGGCGAACTGCGTCAGCAGCGGCTGGTCGAGCCCGAGCTCGTGCGCCTTCTGTGCGACCGTCTCCGGCGAGGCGTCCTCGCCGAGCAGCCGGCGGGCGATGTCGCCGCCGCCCGCGTAGAGAAGAAGGAAGGCGATGACGCTGATGGTCAGCACCAGGAGGATGCCCGAGACCACGCGTCGGGCGATGAACGAAAGCATGTCGTATTCCTTCGAACGGCCGGGTGGAGGCCGCGCGGCGACCTCCACCCGGTGACGTCATCCCTTGGGGACGAAGTTCCAGAGGTACGGGTAGGCGTTCCCGGTCTGCGTCTCTACCGACGTGTTCGCGTCGGTCGCGTACGTCTGCTGGGGCCGGTAGAAGGGCGCGAACCACGCCTGCTCGACGATGTACTGGTTCAACTCCTGCGCGGCCTTCGCGGCCTCGTCCTCGGAGCCGGACTGGATCGTCGCCGCGAGCTCGGACACCTTCGGGTCCTCGGTGTGGAACGGGTTCCATCCCGCGGTCGGCAGCAGGTCGAGGGTCAGGGTCTCCCACGACGACGGCGCGGCCTTCAGCTGCATGACGGTGCTCGCATACTTCGCGGCGAGCAGGTCGGCCAGGAAGCTCGTCGGCGCGACGTTCACCTCCTCGACCTTGATGCCGATGTCGCCGAGGTACTGCTTGGTCAGCGCATAGGTGGCGGGGGTGAAGCCGGACGACGTCGGCATCGTCAGCGTGATGTCGCCGTCGCCGTAGCCGGCCTCGGCGAGGAGGTCCTTCGCTTTGTCGGGGTCGTACGTGTAGTACTGGTCCGCGTCCGCGTCGTAGCCGGAGGAGTCCGGCGAGAAGACGGACGACGTCACGTCGCCGTACCCCTGTCCGACCGCCTCGAGCATGGCGTCGCGGTCGAAGGCGTAGTTGATCGCCTGCCGGACGCGCACGTCGGCGAGCTCGGGGGCGATCGCGCCATCGCGGTCGAACAGCAGGAGCCCGAAGAAGTTCAGCTGCTGCCCGTTCGCGGTGTACTTGGCGGCCTCGATCTGGCTGATCATCGAGTTGTCGGTGAGCGGTGCGCCGTTGATCTGCCCACCCTTGATGGCGTTGAGGATCGCGGTCGGCGTGGAGTAGACGTTCATCACGAGCTTGGCGTAGTGCTGCTGCTCAGGGGCGAAGTAGTCGGGGTTCTTCGTGAACACGTACGTGGACCCGACGACGGTCGAGCCCTTGTCGAGCACGTACGGTCCGGTGCCCACGGGGTTGGTCTGCTCGTCCGCCGCGCCGAAGGTGGCGGGACTCTGCTGCAGACCGGGGTTCTGCGTGAGGAACGAGAGCAGCGACGGGTTCGGGGCGCTCAGCGTGAGCTCGAGCGTCGTCGTATCGATCGCCTTGGCGTCCGCGAGGGTCGCGAGGTACGCCTTCTGCGGCGAGGTGCCGTCGCGGAAGCGCAGGAGGTTCTGGGCGGCCACCGAGGCGTCGAACTTCGTGCCGTCGGTGAATTCGACGTCGTCGCGCAGCGTCATCGTGAGGACGGTGTTGTCGTCGTTGTACGACCACTCCGTCGCCAGCCAGGGCTGCACCGTGCCGTCGGGGTCGGCGTGGAGCAGCGTGTCGTAGACCGCCTGAAGGTACGGCGACTCGTTCGCCCACGCGGATCTGTTCGCAGCGAACGTCGTCGAGGCCACGATCGTGCCGATCGTGAGCGTGCCGTCACCGGAGGCGGCGCCGCTGCCGGCGGCGCCTCCCGACGCGGTGCCCGCGCACCCGGACAGGGCTGCTGCCGCGATCACTGTCGCCGCTATCGCGGTCGCCCAGCGCTTCCTGAAGTTGAACATCGATGTCTCTTCCGGTGCCGTGCGGTCCTCCATGGACCGACCTTGCGGCGAAGGTAACAGGATTCGGAGCACTATTCAACAAGTTGAGTAAAAAAGTCTCCATTTGTGGAATACTTGACTCAGGCCGAAGCGCGGCGGATCTAGGCTGATCCGCAATCGGCCGATTGCTGAAGGAGCTGCCGTGAAGCTGGAGCATCTGCTGCTGGGAATCCTGCTCGTCAAGCCGCGGACGGGTTACGACCTCTCGCGGTACATGGAGATGGAGGGCGTCTTCATGCGCCCGCGCACGCAGATGAGCCAGGTCTATCGCTCACTCAGCCAGATGGCGGATCGGGGCTGGGTGGCGTACACCGTCAGCAGCCGCCCCGGAGCCCAGGACGCCAAGATCTACACGGCGACCGAACTCGGGCGCGAGGTCTTCATGAAGTGGCTCCTCAGCCCCTACGAACCGGTGATCGAGCAGGTCAACTTCGAGTTCCGGGCCCGCGTGTTCTTCTCGGGCTTCCTCGGCGAGGAGTCGCTCATCCAGCTGCTCGACACCGAGATCAACGCCCGTCGACGACAGATCGCGAAATACCGGTATCGCGACCGCACGATCGAGGCCGACCCGAACGCTCCGTTCGACGTCGAGTTCGTGACGGAGGTCGAGGACTTCATGCACGAAGGCGGAGCGGCGTCGATGGATCTCATGGTGGCGAACCTCGAGCGCCTGCGGGAGGCCGTCCAGCGGCGCCTGAGCGAGAAGGAGAGCGTCGATGACGAACGCCTCCGAGCCTGACTCCGGCTGCGGCGCCGCCTGCACGTGCGGCGCGCCGGGCCGATCGCAGTTCGTGACGCTCTCCGCACCGCCGGCGTCATCTTCCCGCGCGGCCGGTGGTCGGCACACGATCGAGCAGGCGCACGTGCCGGCAGGCGGGTTCACGATGGGCGACTCGTCGGGCGACCGCAACCCTGGCGACGGCGAGGTTCCGAGGCACGAGGTCGGCCTCGACGGCTTCGACATCGACGCGACCACGGTGACCAACGACGACTTCGCACGCTTCATCGAATCGACCGGGTACCGGACCGAGGCGGAGACGTGGGGTTTCTCGGCTGTCTTCCACCTCGCCGTGGACGCCGACCCGGAAGACATCATCGGGAGCGCCGCGGGCACTCCCTGGTGGAGAGGCGTGCGGGGTGCCGACTGGGCGCACCCCGGTGGTTCGCGCACCTCGCTCGACGGGCTCGGCGATCACCCCGTCGTCCACGTCAGCTGGAACGACGCCGTGGCCTACTGCGCGTGGGCCGGGCGCCGCCTCCCGACGGAGGCGGAGTGGGAGTACGCGGCCCGCGGCGGGCTCGCGGGGGCGAAGTATCCGTGGGGAGACACCGAGGTCGACGCCGGCGGCTGGCGGGCGAACATCTTCCAGGGCGAGTTCCCGCACCGGAACACCGTCGAGGACGGCTGGCCGACGACGGCCCCCGTCCGCTCCTTCGACCCGAACGGCTACGGGCTCTGGCAGCCCGTCGGCAACGTCTGGGAGTGGTGCGCCGACTGGTTCGACCCGCGCTACTACTCGCGGTCCCCCGCGCGCGATCCTCGTGGCGCGTCGCGCGGGCAGGCTCGCGTGCTCCGCGGCGGCAGCTACCTCTGCCACAGCTCGTACTGCAACCGGTACCGCAACTCGGCCCGCTCCTCGAACACGCCCGACTCGTCGATGGGCAACGCGGGCTTCCGTACGGTCTCGCTCCGGCTTGGCGGTGCCGGAGACGAGGCGGGCGCATGACCGAGGAGGTCGCGCCGGCGGGCTGCGACCCGAAGCCACAGGAGTCCACCCGCCGAGCGCGGGGACCGTACAGCAAGTCGTCCGAGACGCGGCAGCGCGTGGTCGAGGCCGCCGTCGTCGAGTTCGCGGAGAACGGATACAACAGCGGCTCCACCCAGCGCATCGCCTCACGCGCCGGCCTCTCGTCTGCGCAGATCTTCTATTACTTCCCCAAGAAGGAGGATCTGCTGTACGCGGTGCTCGACCACCGCGACGTCGTCTCGGACGAGATCGTCGCGGCAGGTTCGGGAAGGCCGGAAGACGCACCCGATACGATCCTGCAGATCGCGGCCGCCAATGAGGCGATCCCCGGCTTCATCAGCCTCTACATGATCCTCTTCGCCGAATCCACGACTCCGCGGCATCCCGGCAGCGATTACTTCCGCGCTCGATACCGGCGCCTCCGGCGCAGCTTCGCCGAGGCGTTCCGCGAGATGGAGGATGCCGGGATGCTGCGCCCCGGCGTCGATGTCGACTACGCGGCGATCTCCACGCTGGCGTCGTGGGACGGCATCCAGCTCCAGTGGATGCTCGAGCCCGCGGAGATCAACGTCGTCGAGCACCTGCGACGGCACCTGGGCCAGATCCTGATCCCCGGCGCCGCGTCGGGGTCGGATGGACCGGTCGCGACGGATCGCGACAGCGGGTCGACCGCATGAGCAGATTCCCCCGGGCGCTCTACTCGCGCGGCGAAGAGCCAGACCCCCGGTTCACCCTCGCGAACGAGCGCACGTTCCTCGCCTGGATCCGCACGGCGCTCGCGCTCCTGGCGGGAGGCGTCGCCCTCGAGGTGCTCGGCCTCGATCTCCACCCACAGCTGCGCCTGGGCGCCTCGCTCGTGCTCATCGTCGCGGGCCTGCTCACCCCCGCGCTCGCGTGGATCGGCTGGTTCCGCACGGAAGCGGCCATGCGCGCCGGCACACCGCTGCCCGCATCCCCGCTCGGCCCGGCCCTCGCGATCGCGGTGACCGCTGCCGGCATCCTGGTGACCCTCGCGGTGCTGCTGAAATGAGCGGGCCATGGGATGCGGGACTGCAGCCGGAGCGGACCGAGCTCGCGTGGCGCCGCACCGCGCTGTCCATCGCGGTGATCTCGCTGGTGGCGATCCGCCTGCTCCCGGCCGAACTGGGATCGTGGCTGTGGGCCGCGCCCGGCATCGTCGGCGTCATCGTCTCCGCCGCCCTGTGGCGAGCGGCGAAGAGTCGTCAGAGGGCGACCGTGGAGGCGCTCCGGCGAGGCGCCGGCCATGAGCTGCCGGGTGCCTGGCTGCTGCTCACACTGGCAGGCGTCACCACGCTGGTGGGCGTCGGCGGCATCCTGCTGCTGATCACGTCGTGAGCGTCGCGCGGATCGCCTCGACGGCGAGCGCGTGATCCTCCTCGGACGACAGCCCCGACAGCGTCAGCGCGGCGACGACGCCGGCACCGCGCACCCGGACGGGCACCGAGCCTCCGGTCACCGCGTAGTCGCTCGCTGCCAGCCACCCGACGGCGGTGGGGTCGTAGCCCGCGGCCGCCATCCGCGCGGCGAACAGCGCCGAGCTCGTCTCGAACCGGAACGCCACCGCGCTCTTGCGCCGGATCCAGTCCTCCTGATCCACGGTGACCCCGGGCAGCGCGCTGCGGAACAGGATCATCCCGTTGACACGGCGGATGTCGATGGCCACCCCGTGCCCGCGTTCCTCCGCGAGCGCGCGCACCGCACTGCCCAAGCGCCACGCTTCATCCGTGCCGAACTCGTCCCAGACGAGCTCGGTCTCTTCTGCTTCCAGGGCGGTGACGAGAACCTGTTCCATCACTCCCCCTCCCGGCCGGCCTCGACGGACCCGATCGGGTAATCCACGTACGCGAAACGGGTGCCGTCGGGCGACCAGCTGTTGACGTTGATGGTTCCCTGGCCACCGAACAGCTCGACCGCGACGCGACCCCGGGTCCAGGCATCCGTCTGCGAGATGTCATCCACCACCCGGAGCTGTACAGGCAGGTCGGCGGGGTGGCCCTCGGTGCCGACGGGAAAGCTGAGGTACACGGCGCGGGTGCCCGTGGGGTCGATGTGCGGGAACCAGTTGACCCGTTCGTCGAAGGTCAGCTGCTCGAGCCCTGTGCCATCCGGACGGATGCGGGCGATCTGCGCGTGCCCGGGAGCTTCGGTGAACCGCTCGGTGTTGAAGAAGACCCACTCGCCGTTGGGCGCATACTCCGAGCCGTCGTCGGGCCCGCGACCATCGGTGAGCGCCGCATCCCACGACCCCGATGCATCGATCACGCGGATGGTGCCGCTGTCCCAGCCGTTCGCGGGGTTCAGCGCCACGTACGCCAGATGCTCGCCATCGGGGCTCACACCGTGGAGGAAGTGCCAATGCGGATTGCCGTCCGGCGTCACCTTCCGCACCGCACCTGTTGTGAGGGACGCCGCGTAGAGGTGGCCGTCGTTCGCCGACACGTAGATCGTGTCGCCGTCAGGTGCGAGCACGTGGTCGTTGTTGAGCTCAGGCAGCTTCTCGATCGGCATCGGAGCCGGCGGGGCAGAGCCGTCGGCGGGCATGCGCCAGAGGATCCCGTCGCCGTTGAGGATCAGGTCGCCGCCGGGTGTCCAGTTCGGCGCCTCGAGGAGAGTCTCGCGGTCGACGTGCACCACCGTGCTCTCCCCCGTCGTCACGTCGTACACGTGGACGCGGGCGACCTGCCCGTCGGCGAGTGTGCGCGCCCACGCCATCAGCGCGCCCCCAGCTGCCGGCGTGCCTCGTCAATCGTCGCGATGATCGACACCGTCTCGGCGTGCGTGTGCAGCGGGGACTCCGCCCGGCCTTCTCCGATGTAGCGGGCGAGCGCGGTCGCCTCCCAGGCCAGCCCGTCCATGAGCCCCACCCCGGTGGGATCACGCCAGACGACGGGCTCTTCGAAGAGATCGTGCGAGCGCAGGGCGATCGCGGTCGGGATGTGGAACGGTCCTTCGATGTCGATCCGCGCGGCCGTGCCGCAGATCGATGCGACGGTCGGCGTGCGCGTGAGGATCGACGTCATCAGCGTGGACTGCTCCTCGCCGTGGCCGAGCACGACGGTCGAGGTCGCGTCCACCCCCGACGGGGTCAGCGAGCCGACGGCGGTGATCGACGACGGCTCGCCCAGCACCATCGAGTCGAGCTGGATCGGATAGATGCCGAGATCCAGCAGCGCACCGCCCCCGGTCCCCGGCAGCAGCAGCCGGTGATCCGGGTCGTCGGCGAGCGGCTGGCCGTGGTCGGCGATGACGCTGCGGACATCGCCGATGATCCCCTCGTCGATGACGCGACGGATCATGCGCGTCTGCGGCAGATACCGCGTCCACATCGCCTCCATGAGGAAGACGCCGGCGGCACGCGCCGCGTCCACCAGCTGCTGCGCGTCGGCGGCGCTCGTCGCGAGCGGCTTCTCCATGAGCACGTGCTTGCCGGCGGCGATCGCGCGCAGTCCGAGCGACAGGTGCTCGCTCTGCGGTGCCGCGACGTAGATCACGTCGACGCCGGGATCATCGAGGAGCGCGTCGACGCTCGAATGAGCGGTCGGGATGCTGTGCGCCTGGGCGAAGCTCTCGGCCTTGGCCTGGGCGCGCGCGGCGACGGCGACCACCTTCTGCGCGGTGTGCTTCGGAACGGCGGCGACGAAGAACCCCGCGATCCATCCGGCACCGAGGACGCCCCAGCGCAGCGCCGGTTCGCCCCTCTCGGGAAGGAACAGCTCCGGTTCGGGCAGGGATCTGGGCAGCATCGACACTCCTTCGGTCATCGGCGACGCGCTGACTTTAGCATCGTAAAAGATTTCTCGACAACCGGAGAAGTAATCTTTGACAATGTTCAAAACATGCTGGTAGCTTCTCCGGCCATGGCGATCCACTGGCGGATCACCTCCACGAGAAGGGACCAAGGATGTTCCGTTGGAAGGCCACAGCAGCCCTCGCGATCATCGCCTCGCTCACCCTCGCCGGCTGCGCCGGCGGAGAGGGCGCCGGCGGGGGCACGAGCGACTCGGGGCGCGCAGAGAGACTCACGCTGATCGCGATCGCGTCGCCCACGAGCTACGACGTCGGCCAGGGCGCCGAGTACGGCAACCGCAGCGTGTTCTTCCAGGCGGTGTTCGACACGCTGCTGCAGAAGGACGCCGCCGGAGAGATCATTCCCTGGCTGGCGACGGACTGGGAGTACAACGACGACAGCACGGTGCTCACGCTCACCCTGCGCGACGACGTCGAGTTCAGCGACGGCACCAAGCTCGACGCCGACGCCGTGGTGGCGAGCCTCGAGCGCTTCCGCGACGGCACGTCGCCGCAGGCGGCGACCTTCGCCGGCAAGGAGTTCGAAGCCGTCGACGCGACGACGGTCACCATGACCCAGCCCGCACCCGACCCCTCCCTCATCAATCTGCTGTCGATCGCACCCGGCCTGATCCAGGCCCCGTCCAGTTTCGACGACCCTTCGTCGGCGACCTCCCCCGTCGGTTCGGGCCCGTATGTGCTCGACAGCGCGGCGTCGGTCACGGGAACGAGCTACGTCTACGCGGCGAATCCGGACTACTGGAACCCCGACGCCGTCCACTACGACAACCTGACCATCAACGTCATCGACGATCCGACTGCCGCCCTCAACGCGATGAAGGCCGGCGAAGCGAACGGGCTGCCGCTGGTCAACAACGATGCGATCGACGAGGTGTCGGCGTCGGGCTGGGAGGTCGCGTCCAACGAACTCGACTTCCACGGCCTCATCCTGCTGGATCGCTCCGGCGCGATGGCACCGGAGCTCACCGACGTCAGGGTGCGGCAGGCCATCAACATGGCCTTCGACCGCGAGGCACTGCTGGACGTCTTGCAGGCCGGCTACGGAACCCTCACGGAGCAGGTGTTCCCGGCGACGTCGGTCGGCTACGACGAGGCCCTCGACAGCACGTACGAATACGACCCCGAGGGCGCCAAGAAGCTGCTCGCCGAGGCGGGCTACCCCGACGGCTTCACCCTCGCCATGATGTCTACTCCGGCGTTCCAGACGACCTTCGACCTCGTCGCACAGCAACTGGCGGACATCGGGATCACGGTCGACTACACCGACCCCGGCGCCGGCAACTTCATCACCGACATGCTCGCCCCGAAGTACCCGGCCACCTGGATGTCACTCGAGCAGAACCCCGACTGGCAGCTCATCAACTTCATGATCGCCCCCGAGGCGACCTTCAACCCCTTCCACTCTCAGGACCCGCAGGTCGACGACTACATCTCGACGATCCAGCTGGGCACGCCGGAAGAGGCGGAACAGGCCACGAAGGACCTCAACGCCTACATCACGGACCAGGCGTGGTTCGCGCCGTGGTACCGCAAGCAGGGCAGCTTCGCGCACGACAACGGCACGGCCGTGGCGATGTGGCCGACCAACTCCTACCCGTCGCTGTTCGGGTTCTCCCCTGTGAACTGATCAGCGGCACGACGGCCCCGGCGCGACATCGCGCCGGGGCC
>NZ_JBKFBD010000027.1:0-77295 GCF_053345975.1 Microbacterium sp. C23T
AGGTCGAGCGCGGAGGTGTACACCCCGCGCTCGACCTCGACGGCGGTGCGCGTCATCAGCCCCACAGTCCCAGGGCGAACTCGGCGACGACCGCAGACAGGAGGAAGGATGCGGCGATCGCGACGGTCCCGACCGGGATGATCTTCCAGCCGATGCTCTTGAGCATCGGGAGGTCCTTGCCGAGGCTCAGGCCGGCGATCGTGAGCATCACCGTGATGAGCGACAGGAAGTCGATCGTGTTGGACACCGTGGTGAACCAGCCGGCGACCGGCGAGACGGGCGACGTGAGGAACGCCCCGATCGTCATGACGACGATGATCGCCGGGACCTTGCCGCGGGTGACCTTGGCGAGCGCGATGCCGCCCGCGACCAGGACGCCCATCACGAGGTACGCGATCACCATCTCCCACGAGAACCCCTTGGCGGCGATCGCGGCCGTGACCAGCCCACCGAACCCGATGGTGAGCATCGAGACCCACAGCGGGACCCTCACGGTCGGCTTCTCGAGCACCGTCTCCTCGACGGTCTTGACCGCAGACGTCGGCATCGCACCAGTCGCCTTCGGACGGCGGCCGGGGAGGGTCGCGTCCTTGTTGCGGGTGAGCAGCTTGTAGAAGCGGTCGGCGAGCGGCAGCGACACCCAGACGCCGATGTAGACGCCCAGAACGCCCGTGATGAGGTTCGACGTGGCGGCGAGCGCGAGCACCTGGTCCTGCATGTCGGGGTGCGCCGAGACGATGACCGACGCGGCGGCGGCCATCATCGAGCCCGAACCGACGCCGGCGCCCATCGCCAGAGCCAGCGGGTCGAAGATGCCCAGCGAGGCGGCGAGCGAGGCGATGAGACTCACGATGATTGCGCCGAAGATTGTGCCGAACACGTACATGGACAGGACGCCCCGGTACTGCGGCGAGTCCGAGCCGTAGCGCTCGCTGACCATTGCGAACGAGCCCTCGCGGTCGATCGAGAAGGTCGCGCCGACGGTGGCCGGACCCATCCGCAGCAGCACGGCCAGCGGAAGGGCCAGCGCGATGGTGCCGAACAGGTGGCCGACCTCCTGGAGCAGCAGTGCGGGCCCCGCCTGCAGGAGCATCGGGATGTTCGGGCCGATGGTGAACGACAGCCGTGCGCACAGGAACAGCACCGCGACGCCCATGATGACCGTGGCCGCCTGCTGCAGATCGATCGGCAGGGGCTTCAGGCGCTGGCCGGACACGATCGCGCCGGCGGTGATGCCCCAGATCATCGGCAGCAGCGTCACCGACGCGATGCCGAGCGGGATGACGATCGGGCCGATCGCCTGGGCGCCGGCCGAGATGGCGACGATCAGGCCGATGAGGATCCACAGCCGGGGACTGCGGAAGCCGAGGGCGACCGCGGAGGCCGCCTTCGCGATCGGGCTCGACGAGGTTCCGGTGGAGGCGGCGCTGCCTGTACGGGTGTGAGCGGTCATATCGGGTTCTCCAGATGGGGAGGCTTCGGGGTCCCGGCGGGCGGGATCGGTCATGCCTCGAGCGTGATCCGGGTCGCCCCGGCGGGGCGCTCGGCGGTGCGGTGGAGCAGGTCGGCGCGCAGGGCGTCGTCCAGGGCGACATCGAGCACCGTCCACGCGAGGATCGTGGCGGCGTCGATGACGGCCTCATCGGCTGCGGGGGTGGCCGCAGCAGCGGTGAACTCGGGGTTGTGGGCGGGGCCCGTCTGCCCGAGGAAGGCGATGGTCGGGTGGATCGTCGGGACGACCTGCGACACGTTGCCCATGTCGGTGGATCCGCCCCCGAGCGGGGCAGGCGTGATCGTGCGTCCGCGGGCCAGGAGATTCGCGTCCCACAGCTCGCCGAGGGCGGGGTCGTGCTTCATAGGGGCGTACGGGTGCTCGGTCGGCGCCCATTCCCAGCGGCATCCCGTCGCGATCGCAGCGCCCTCGAAGCACGCGAGCACGCGCTTCTTCATGTCGCGCCACATGTCGATGTCGTAGGCGCGCAGCTCGACCTGCACGACGGCGCGGTCGGGGATGATGTTCGTCGCCTCGCCGCCGAGCGAGACGAAGGCGTTGAGGTTCGTCTCCTTCGGCAGGTGCTGGCGGAGGAACGCGATCGAGGTCTGGGCGATCGCTGCCGCCGAGCCGGCGTTGAGGCCCTGCTCAGGCATTCCGGCCGCGTGAGCGGTGCGTCCGTGGAACACGACCTCGAAACGGTCGACCGCGGTGGAGCGGAAGCTCGTGGCCGAGATGTCGTGACCGGTCATGCCGTGCACCATGATCGAGAAGTCGACGTCCTCCCAGGCACCTTCGAGGAGCATGGCGACCTTGCCGCCGCCGTGCTCCTCGGCCGGCGTGCCCAGCAGCTTGATGCGCAGACCGGCCGCGTCGGCGAGGGGTGCGAGTGCGAGAGCCGCACCGACACCCGATGCCGCGATGACGTTGTGTCCGCAGCCGTGTCCGATGCCGGGGAGCGCGTCGTATTCGGCACAGATCGCGACCGTGAGATCGCCGGTGCCGTAGACCGCTTCGATCGCGGTCTCGACGCCGTACGCGCCGACCTCGACCGCGAAACCGGCGTCCTGGAGCGTGCGCGCGACGAGAGCGGCGGCTTCGTGCTCCTCCCACGAGAGCTCGGGGTTCTCGTGGATCGCGTGGCTCAGGCCGATGAGCTCGTCGCGACGAGAGTCAACGCCCGCGGCGGCGCGGTCCTTCAACTCCGTGACGGTCACGGCATCGGTGGTGGTCAGGCTCACGAGGTGTCCTCTCGTCGTTGCGAACGTTGCGGCTATGGTGCGCGTTCAGATGTTTCGGCTCCGTGAAGATGCGCGATATCTGCGGAAAGTATGAATCTGTTGCGAGACAATTGATTTCGGGATCGGTTCCAGGGAGGGTCCGGATGCAGGAGATCTCGCTCGACGCCATCGACCGCCGGCTCGTGCACGCGCTGCAGATCGAGCCGCGCGCGAGCTGGAACGAGCTCGCCCCCGTCATCGGCGTCGATGCCAGCACCCTCGCTCGTCGCTGGGCGCGCCTCCGGGAAGAGGGCATCGCGTGGGTCACCGGCCACTCGACCGACGGGCAGCTGTCCTTGATGGAGATCGACTGCGAGCGGGCGAAGCTGGATGCCGTCGTCCAGGAGCTCCAGCGAGACCCCGCCGTGTACGTGCTCGACGTGACCTCGGGCTCACGCGACCTCATGGCCCTGGTGTTCGCACCCGACATCTCGGCACTGTCGGACTACGCGCTTCACCGACTCGGACGACTGGACGGTGTGCGGTCCGTCCGCACGCACTTGGCCAACGAGACGCTGATCGACGGCGGCAGCTGGCGCCTGCGCGCACTCGATCCCGCTGAAGCGCAGCATGTGCGACCGCCACGCCCGCCGCGGCCGCGTGCCGCGCAGCGGGTGCCCGACGATCTGCGCGCGGCGATCGAACGAGAAGTCTGGGCCGACGGACGCGTGCCGGTCACGACGATCGCCGAACGCAGCGGCTTCGCGCCCCAGCGCGTCGCCGACGCGCTGGCGACGCTGCGGGCACGTGGCAGCCTTCGCTTCCGCACCGACATGGCGCGTGCGGCGTCGGGGTGGCCCATCTACGCCTGGTACTTCGTCGAGGCTCCGGCCCAGCTGCTCGAGGCGGCCCGGCCTGCCATCACATCGGTGCCCGAAGTCCGGCTCGCGTTCACCGCCGCAAGCCGGTACAACCTCATCCTCGCCGTGTGGCTCCGCCGCCTCGCCGACGTGAACCGATTCGAGGTGGCACTGGAGTCAGCCCTGCGGGGCGCACGCATCGGGGACCGCGCCGTGGTGCTGCGCATCGCGAAGCACATGAATCAGACGGTGGGCGCCGACACGCGCGCGACGGGGTTCGCCGGGCCCGCAGGCAGTGCATAGGGCGGCCCACGCAGCTGCCCCACGCTCATCGAGTGTCGGAGGTTTGTTCTAATCTGAGGGTATGTGCACGGCGGATGCGCTCCACTGCGACGACGCGGCCACTCTGGTGGCGGAGCTCGATCGTGTGCGGCGCGCGCAGGCGGCGCTAGAGGCGGAGCGCACCCGGCTGCTCGATGAGCTGCGGAGAGTCAGCGAGGCGCACCAGCAGCAGATCGTGTCGTACGAGCCGGGGTCGCCGGCCGCGAAGAAGGCCGCGCAGGGTGAGGATCCGGCGACGGATGCTGCGGACTGGGTGTTCCGCTCCACCCGCGCCGAGGTCGCCTGCGTGCTGCGGATCACCGAACGCCAAGCCGCCGACCTGCTCCGAGAGGCGCAGGTGCTCTGCTCCGACCTTCCCGCGACGATGACCGCGCTCACGTCCGGGGAGATCTCCTACCGGCACGCCGCGGCCCTCGTGGAGGACGCCGAGATGTTCACCCCGCTCCACCGCGGCGCATTCGAGGACGCCGTTCTCGCCGGACGACGGGACGTCACCGCGCACCGGTTCGCGCACCGGTCGCGGCGAATCCGGGAACACCTCGACCCCGACACCATCCAGGAACGCGCCGACCGCGCGGTGAAGTCACGAGACGTGACCGTGCAACCCGCCCGCGACGGCATGGGCTGGCTCATGGTCTACGGCCCCATCATGCAGATCCATCTCGCCCACACCCTGCTCACCGGCACCGCGAAGGACGAACAGGAAGCCGGGGACCCGCGCACGTCAGGCCAGTTGCGGTTCGACGCGCTCATCGACGCCCTGCTCCGCAACGACCGCCCCGTCGGCGTGCCCGACAGCGCCGACCCCGCGAAGTCGCTGCGCCGGGTCCGGGTGAACGTCACCCTCACCGTCCCCGCGCTGGCCCTTCTCGGTGAGAGCGACGAGCCCGCCGTGCTCGACGGCTACGGCCCGATCCCCCTCGACGTCGCGATGACCCTCGCCGCCGGCGCCACCTCCTGGCGGCGGGTGCTCACCCACCCCGTCACCGGAATCCGTCTCGTCTACGACCGCGCCACCTACAAGACCCCCGCCGCGCTCCGCGCCTGGCTCGCCGACCGCGACGGCACCTGCCGGTTCCCCGGCTGCGGCACTCCCGCCACCGGCTGCGAAACCGACCACAACCTCGCCTGGGAACACGGCGGCTGCACCGACCACGACAACCTCGCCCACCTCTGCAAGAAGCACCACCGTCTGAAACACCACACCCGGTGGACGGCACGCCTCGATGACGAGCTGCTCGTATGGACCAGCCCCACCGGCCACGAATACACCACCACCGGCCGCGAAGACCGTGCCCGCGCACTCCGTCCCTCCGTACCTGAGACTTCAGGCGCCGAGGGCAGGCAGACTGGAAACCGTGACCCGCGCCCAGTCCATCGCCGACCGCATCGTGCTCGAGGCGGACGCCTCGGGGTTCCGGGCCCATGGCCTGCATGTCCTCGTCGGCGACGACGTCGCCGAGCACCGATGGACCGCTGATGTGCGCGAAGACATCCACTCCGCCGCGAAGGGCGTCTGCGTGCTCGCCGCGGGCATCGCCGCAGACGAGGGACTGGTCTCGCTCGACGTGCCGGTGGCGACGTACCTCCCAGGCGTGGAGCTCGGCGAAGGCGTCGATGAGGTCACCCTCCGCCACCTCCTGTCGATGACGAGCGGCATCGACCTGCCCTGGTCCGAGACGATGATGACCGACTGGCCCGATCTCGCCGCGGAGTTCCTCCGGCGCCCGTCACGCGGGAGGGCGTTCCAGTACTCGAACGCCAGCACCTACACCGCGATGCGCGTGCTCGCCGAGCGAGTGGGCGACGTCGCCGACTATCTCGGTCCGCGCCTTTTCGCGCCGCTCGGCATCGACGACGTCGAGTGGGAGCGGAGCCCGAACGGTCGCATCGTCGCGGGCGGCGGCCTCCCCCTGCGCACCGACGAACTGGCCCGGCTCGGGCGGCTCCTCCGCGATCGCGGCCGCTGGGAGGGACGGCAGCTCGTCTCGCCGGAGTGGATCGAGGCGATGCACTCCGACTGGGTGGTCGCCGGCGAGAACCCTGGTTACGACGGCTACGCCCTCGCGGGCTGGCGGGGTCCTGGCGAGGCCTGGCGCCTCCACGGCGCCTACGGCCAGCTGCTCATCTTCGCGGGCGACGCGGTCGTGACGATCACGGCCGACGATCACTTCGGCGCCGACCGCATGGCCGCCTTCGCCGTCGAGACCGTGCACGGCTGAAGGGCCGCGACCCCCGCCCCGGCCACTGCGGCCGCTCGGACTCGTGCCGTGACAGGTCAGCTGCGCTGCACGTAGTGGCGCACGGTGTCGTCCCTCTCGACGAGGAACCGGTCGTCCTCCGGGTAGTACACCGCCCTGTCGACGTCGTCGCCCGCGAATCCTCGGATGCTGTCCAGGTTCTCCCACCGCGACACCGTCAGGATCTCCGTCAGGCCGTGGGCGAGTTCGCGCGTGAGCGTCCAGGCGTCCTTGTTCCCAGGGAGTGCGCGATACTCCTCGATCCCCGTCCGCTCGACATAGTCGACGTACTCGTCGCGGTCCTCCGTGCGGATCACCCCACGCCACACCCGGACGATGTTCCGATGATGGCTGTGGTCCGCGACGTCGGGCTCCGCTCGGGCGACGTCGGCCACCTCTTCCTCCGGGCGCGGCGGGATCGTCTCGTCGATCTCGAGCTCGGGGATGCTCGACTCGCCCGGCCCCGGAACGTGAGAGAAGTGCTCGTCATACGTGGACACGGCGGCTCCTTCCTTCAGACAGTCACAGCGTAGATCCACGCAGGTCAGCGCACCCGGAGTTCCTGCGGCAGCACGACAACGTCGACCAGCGCGCCGTTGCGCCACAGGGTCATCTCCATGCGGCGGCCGATCGCTCCCTCGACCATGCGCCGCTGCAGCGCCGTCGGGTCGGCGATCGTGACACCGTCGAGCGACAGCACGATGTCGCCGACACGGGCGCCGGCCACTGCGGCCGGACTTTCGGGCACTACCGAGACCACCTGCATCCCGACCCGCGATCCGGCCTTCGCCGCGACGTCGGGGCTGAGCGGCACTGTCGAGCCGGCGATGCCGAGCCAGGCACGCCGCACGCGCCCCGACATCCGCAGGGCATCGATGATCGCGCGCGTCGTGGCGTTGATCGGCACGGCGAGCCCCAGTCCCACCCCGGCGACCGCGGTGTTCACCCCGACCATCCTGCCCGCGCTGTCCGCGAGCACTCCCCCGCTGTTGCCTGGGTTGAGGGCCGCGTCCGTCTGGATCACTTCGTCGATCACCCGCCCCGACCGCGTCGGCAGCGAACGGCCGAGCGCCGACACGATCCCCGCGGTCACACTGCCCGAGAACCCCCGCGGGTTGCCGAGCGCCACGACGAGCTGCCCGACGCCGAGTTTCGAGGCATCCCCCATCGTCAGCGGGGGCGGGGTGTCGACGTCCGCGCGCAGCACGGCAAGGTCCGACAGCGGATCGGCGCCGATGACGGATGCTGCCGCCACCGTGCCGTCCGGAAACGCGACCTCCACGCCGATCGCACCCTCGACGACGTGCGCACTCGTGAGCAGGTGCCCCTCCGAGGTGATCACGGACGCGCTGCCCGCGCCTGCACCCTGCCGGGTGCGCACGCTCACCGCGGCGACGGACGGCAGCACGATCTGCGCGACGCGCATCACCGTCGAGGAGTAGGCGTCGAGCGCCTCCTGGTCGTCCACGAAACCAGTGTCGACCCGTCACGGATGCTGCGGCGGAAGTTCGCCGAAGGCGGAAGGAGCGTCAGGCCGAGGCATCCCACCAATCCAGCACCCTCGTGCCGACCAGCGTGAGCCACTTCGACGGCTCGCCCTCGGCGACGTCGACGTCGAACCAGGTGCGGCCGGGGAGCGGGGTGGTCTGCAGCCACGTGCCGTCGGGCTGGCGAGCGGCACGCACGACCTCGACGGCGTCGGCGAGACGTGGGTCGGGCAGCGCGCCTTCGAGCAGCGCGACGTCGCGGAAATGGTCGAGCGCCACCAGCGCGCTGTAGCGGTGCCGGTTGGGGTACACGAAGCGCGTGACGAACGGGCCCACGACCTCACCGGTCGTCGCGCGGTTCATCAGGTGCCGCGACAGGAGGTACTCCTCGCCGCCATGGCGCGCGTCGCGCATGCTCGTGTCGCCCGTGATGCGCTCGTACGCGAGGATGCCGCGCGCCGCGTTGAGCGTCGAGTGGAACGAAGAGCGCACCGAGTCGCCCTCCTCCGCTTCACAGTTCCAGCCGCCGTCGGCCAGGCGATGCTCGGGGAACCAGGCGACCAGCCGCGAGACGTCGGCGCCGAGCCAGGCGCCGCTGGCCAGCGTGTACGAGTTGATGCAGACGTCGACCTCGCCACCCCAGTACGGCAGGTCCTCGTACTCCCACCGGCTGTTCGCGGCGATCTTCTCCGCGGTGCCGTCGAGCACCGCCCTGTCGACGCCCCACTCGCGGAGGTCCTTCAGCACCCAGGTCGTCGCCACCCAGGGCTGACCGGGCTCGTCCTGCTCGGCACTGCCGAAGAAGCCCGCGGGGAAGAACGCCCCTCCGGCCCACTGACCGTCGGCGTCCTGCTCGGCGAGCAGTCGCGCTCCGAAACCCTCGGTGGCCACACGCGCACGCGTCGCCTGCCAGATCTCGGGCGGAGCCCCGGCGAGATCGCGCTCGACCTGCCAGCGCAGCGCCGGGTCGGAGTCGAGCAGCCAGTCGAGCAGATCCTGATCGATGGTCATGCGGGCAGGCTAGTCGCACCTGCCGACAGGCCGCGGCGTCCACCTCGCGCATAGCTTCGTCACCAGAACCGTCCAGGCCCGCTTCCTACGCTCGACCCCATGCCCGAATCCCGAAGACGGGCGAGCGGATTCCTCGGCGGTCTCGCCGGGCTGCTCGGCCTCAGCGCCCTGGCCGGAGTCCTCGTGGCCGCCACCGTCACCCCGGCGGTGGCCCTCACCAGCGCCGCGGCGTCGCAGACGATCACGCTGTTCGACAACCTGCCCAGCACGCTCCAGATCGACCAGCTGATGGTGCCGAGCAACTTCTACGCCACGAACCCCGACACGGGCGAGGAGGTGCTGATGGCGCAGTTCCTCGAGCAGGACCGCACGCCGGTCACCTACGACCAGGTCTCGTCGGCGATGTACGACGCGATCCTGTCGAGCGAGGACCCGCGCTACTACGACCACGGCGGCGTCGACATCATCGGCACCACACGGGCCGTGCTGTCGAACCTCGAGGGCGGCGGCGAGACCCAGGGCGGGTCGACCATCAGTCAGCAGTACGTCAAGAACGTCCTCGTGCAGCAGTGCGAGGCGACCGCGAAGACGCAGCAGGAAAAGTACGACTGCTGGTCCGAGGCCACCACGTCCTCCGGCACGGCCGGCATCGAACGCAAGCTGCAGGAGATGCGCTACGCGATCGCGCTCGAGCAGAAGTACTCCAAGGACGAGATCCTGCTCGGCTATCTCAACATCGCCAACTTCGGCGGCACCACGTACGGCGTCGAGGCGGCCGCGCGCTACTACTTCGGCACGACCGCCGCGAACCTCACCGTCGCACAGGCGGCGACCCTCGCCGGCATGGTGCAGAACCCCAACAGCTACCGAATCGACCGCCCCGCCGGCTCCATCACGACATCGGACGGCACGACCCTCAACAAGGCGCCCGACGGGGTCATCGAGGACGGCGCGAAGCTCGGGGCGCTCGATGCGCTGGTGACATCGGGCGGGATCACCGAAGAGCAGAAGCTCGCCGCGGCCGACGGGTACACCTCGACGAAGGTGCGCCAGCTCTACGTGCTGAACCGCATGCTCGACGACGGCAAGATCACGCACGACGAGTACGTCGCGGCGGCGATCGAGCCGATCACGCCGGCCATCACGCCGACGGTCACGGGGTGCGCCGCGGCGGGCGGGGCGGCCTACTTCTGCGAGTACGTGAAGGACGTGATCCTGAGCGACCCCGCCTTCGGCGAGACCGCGACCGACCGGTTGCAGACCCTTCAGCGGGGCGGGCTCAACGTCTACACGACCCTCGACTCGCGGGTGCAGACCGCCGCCGAGGCCGCGATGACGCAGTACGCGCCCGCCTCGGCCACCATGCCGACGTCCAGTGGTGCGTCGACAGGCCGCTTCGGCTCCACAACCGTGAGCATCGAGGCATCCACCGGTCGCATCCTCGCGATCGCGCAGAACACCAAGTACGGCGAGGACGCCGCGGCCGATGACGATCCGGACTACTCCTCGCTCGTCTTCGCCGGGGATCCCGCGGTGGGCGGATCCACGGGCTTCAGCGCCGGCTCGACCTTCAAGCTGTTCACCCTCCTCGACTGGCTCGAGCAGGGGCACTCGGTGAACGAGACCCTCGACGGGCGGCTGCGGGTCTTCACACACCTCACCAACTCGTGCGACGGCGATTGGGACAACACGTCGAACACCCTGGTCAACAACTTCGGCAAGGCGGCCGGCCGCATCGGCACGCCGATGCAGTTCACCGCGGCCTCGCTCAACACCGGCTACTTCGCGATGGCCGAGAAGCTCGACCTCTGCGACATCCAGAACGTGGCGGCCAAGCTCGGCGTCACACAGAGCGACGGCACGCCGATCTCGATGGACAGCCTCAACTCGGTCATCGGCACCGCCCAGGTCTCGCCGATCGCGATGGCCGCCGCCTACGCCACCGTCGCCAACGGCGGCACCTACTGCCAGCCGCAGGCCATCGATCGGGTGACGGATGCTGCGGGCAACGAGATCGCGAAGCCCGCACGCTCGTGCACCCAGGCCCTGGACCCGAGCATCGCGGCGACCGCCGCCTACGCGCTGCAGGGCGTGATGGCTTCCGGAGGAACGGGCGCCGCCGGCAACCCCGGCGACGGCACCCCGATGCTCGGCAAGACCGGAACCCACGAGGCGTGGCAGACCTGGATGATCGAGTCGAGCACGAAGGTGACGACGGCGACGTGGGCGGGCAACGTGGAGGGCGGCGGAGACGTCTTCAACACCTGGCACGACGGCACGCGGCTGTCGGACATCCGCTACCGCATCGGCCGGGCGGTGCAGTCCGCGGCGAACGACGCGTACGGCGGTGACGCCTTCCCGAGCCCCGACTCGCAGCTGACAAAGACCTCGCAGGCCACCGTGCCCGACGTCACGGGGCTGAGCGTCGCGGATGCCCAGAGCCGGCTCGAGGCGGCGGGGTTCGTCGTCCAGGTCGGCGACACCGTCGAGTCGGAGGTCACGGCCGGGCTCGTCGCGAGCCAGGATCCCGGCGCGGGCCGGGCCACCGCCGGCGCCACCGTCACGATCCATCCCAGCGCAGGCCCCGCAGCCTCCGACCCGGGCAACGGCAACGGCAACGGCGGGACCGGAAACGAGGGGACGGGCAACGGCAATGGCGGCGGGAACAGTGGAGGCGGCAACGGCGACGGCGGCTGATCCCACGCCCACTCACGACGGAGGCCGCGGCGCGGCATCCATGCTCGTCACAGAATCGTGAGGATCGTTGCCCAGCCGGCCACGCGCCGAGGAGAATCGTCTGATGCCCATCGTCGACAACGGCGTGTACGTCGCCGGTAAGCGGATCGAGAACCCGTCGAGCCTCGCCGAGACCTTCGAGTACACCCGCGCCCAGCACGGGATGGCGTGGATCGGGCTGTTCCGCCCGACTCCGGAGGAGATCGCGCAGGTCGCCGACGAGTTCGCCCTCCACCCCCTCGCGGTCGAGGACGCGCTCACCGGCCATCAGCGCGCGAAGCTGGAGCGCTACGGCGACATCCTCTTCGTCGTGCTGCGGCCCGCACGCTATATCGACGAGACCGAGACGGTCGAGTTCGGAGAGCTTCATGTGTTCGTCGGCCCCGACTTCATCGTGACGATCCGCCACGCCGAGTCGCCCGACCTGAGCCGTGTGCGTCATCGCATGGAGCACGAGCCCGAGCTGCTCGCCCGGGGCCCGGAGGCGGTGCTGTACGCGATCCTCGACGAGGTCGTCGACGAGTACTCGCCCGTCGTCGAGGGGGTCGAGAACGATATCGACGAGATTGAGGACGCCCTGTTCGAGAACGGCGGCGTCTCGCTCTCCAAGCGCATCTACGACCTGTCCCGCGAGGTCATCACCCTGCAGCGCGCCGTCGCGCCGCTCGCCGACATGCTGGAATCGCTGCAGCGCGGGGCTCCGAAGTACGAGGTCGACCTCGAGCTGCAGCGGTCGCTGCGTGATGTCCACGACCACGCGCTGCGCATCATCGACAAGGCCTCGGCGTTCCGCTCGATCCTCGACAACGCCCTCACGGTCAACGCGACGATCGTGACGCAGCGCCAGACCGATACCGCTCTCGTCCAGAACGAGCAGGTCAAGAAGATCTCCGGCTGGGCGGCGATCCTGTTCGGCCCGACGCTCGTCGGCACGATCTACGGCATGAACTTCGAATACATGCCGGAACTGGCATGGCCCCTCGGCTACCCCATGGCGCTCGGCTTGATGGCCGCGACCAGCCTCACCCTCTACTGGGTGTTCCGCAAACGCCACTGGCTCTGAGACCCAGCTCAGCGGGTGTAGAGCAGCACGACGCTGCTGTGCAGCGGGATCCGCTCCGCCTGCTCGTAGCCGAGCGCCTCGAGGTCGCCGATCGCGGTCGAGTCGGTCTCACCGTTCCTTGCATACTCGACGACCCACACGCGGCTCACGTCGGCGAACCGTCCGAGACGCGCCGCCTCGGCGACGGAGTACACGCTCGAGTGCCAGCTCGTGCTGTCGGCGTAGGACGTCTCGAGGGTGACGTCTGCGATGCCCGCGAACGCCGCCGGATCGGTGTCGAGTGCGAGGCGGGGCCGCCGCGACGGGCGGACCGAGTCGTCGAACACGATCGCGTCGCCCTGCCGGGCGTCGTGCTGGATGGTCGCCGCGATGTCGTTCCAGTCGGACTTGTTCTTCGCCCACGGCGTGCGCTGCGCGGCCCACACCGGCATCGCCGAGACCACCACCGCGACGACGGCGAGCGCGGCGAGCGCGCTCCGTGGCACGCCGGCGCCGAAGCGCAGATCACCCAGACGCCATACGCCCAGCGCGATGAGGATCGCGGCCGCGGGCGCCGCGAAGGTGCCGTAGCGCGGGGTGAATCCGGCGACGAAGGGGCTCGCTGCCAGCAGGATCCCCGTGGGAACCACGAGCCACACGAGCGCGACGGTCTCGAGGTCGAGCCCCGAGCGCTCGCCCTGCCGCCGCTGCCGAAGCCGGCGCCGTACCCACATGACGATCGCGAGGGCGATGAGCGACCACGCGACGACCGCGAACGGCCAGGCGCTGAACCACATCTTGACCAGGATCGAGTTCGGGGTGACCACGTCGCGGTGCGCCAGGAACGCGATCTGCTGCCGCTGGCTGACGGCGAGCACGGCGACGGGGCTCGCGGCCAGGGCCGCGCCGGCCGACGCGATCAGCCAGCGTTTCAGCTGGCGCCGTCCTCGTTCATCGAGAGCCAGCGCGAGGCCCACCGCGAGCGTCAGCAGCGCCAGGTAGAGGAACACGTAGATCCCGAGGGCCAGCACGACGGCGTACAGCACCCACCAGCGCCGCGACGGCGCCGGGCGCCGGAGCAGCTCCACGACGACGATCCAGAGCACGGCGGCGAGCGCGGCCGCGAACGCGTACCCGCGGGCTTCCTCCCCCGCGTACGTCAGGCGCGGGAGGATCGCCGTCAGGGTTCCCGCGAGCACCGCGAACCCGAGCGACCCGAACCGTCCGCACAGCCAGGTGACGGCCGCCGCGCAGACCGCGATCGCGAACGCCGACGGCAGCCGTATGACGAAGGGGCTCGATCCGAACAGGTGCACCCACGCGTGCAGGCCGAGGTAGTAGGCGCCGTGCACGGCGTCGACGTGCGTGAGCATCGTGAGCAGGCTCTCACCGGGGCGCAGCGCCGAGAGCACACTCGCCGCCTCGTCACCCCACAGCGACGGGATCCATGACCCCACCGCGCTCACCGCCGCCGCGAACATCCCGACGAGTGCGGCGGCGACACCCAGGCGCCGGGGATCGGCGGTGAATCCGCGCGGAGCGGCGGCGCGCGGCATCCGTCTCCCGGTCGCGTCCGCACTCGCGACCGATCCGGATCCCTCCGTCGAGACGCCCACGACTTCAGACTCCGCCGACGGTCTGTGAACGAGGTGTGAGTCCGCACGCGCCTCGGCGCACCGCCAGTCACGCTTCGTGCGCACCGGGTCAAGACATCGACCCGTGCGAGAGGGAGAGTGGGGGCGGATATGAAGGAGGCCCCATGCCTGCGCACACGCACGACGCGCCCACTCAGCCCCACGACAACCCGGACCTCATCCCGGTGACTGCCGTGAGGAAGGCCGAGCCGCGGCACCCGCTCGATCCGCTCACCGCGGACGAGATCGAGGCGGCGCGCAGGATCCTCGTGTCGGCGGGGCTCCTCGGCGACACCGTGCGCGTGCCGATGCTGCTGCCCGACGAGGCGACCAAGGACGAGCTCGCCGCCTGGTCGCCCGGCGAACCCTTCGACCGTCGCGTGGACGTGACGCTGATGGATGCTGCGACAGGCGCGCTCGTCGAGGCGATCGTGTCCGTCTCGCGCGAGGCGGTGGTCGCGACGCGCGAGCTCGACCCGTCGCAGGCGCCATACGGCCAGCCGCAGTACCTGTTCGAGGAGTACGACCGTGCGGCCGAGATCGTGAAGGCCTCGCCGGAGTGGCGCGCCGCGATGACGCGCCGCGGCCTCGCGGACCGCATCGACCTCGCGTTCTGCTCGCCGCTGGCGCCCGGATTCGTCGGACGTGAGAACGAGGTCGGGCGCCGCGTCATCCGCTCGCTCACCTTCCTGCGCGACAGCGAGGACGACATCCCCTGGGCGCACCCGGTGGAGGGCCTCATCGTGCATGTCGACCTCGTCTCGAACGCGGTCATCGGCATCGAGGACGAGGGCGACGTTCCGGTTCCCGCCGGAAGTGGGAAGTACACCCCGGATGCCGTGGGCCCTGCCCGCACGAGCCTCAAGCCCATCGAGATCACCCAGCCCGAGGGCCCGAGCTTCGCCGTGACCGGGTCGCTCGTGCAGTGGGAGAACTGGTCGATGCGCGTCGACTTCAACGCGCGCGAAGGGCTCGTACTGCACGACGTACGATTCGATAACCGACCGGTGCTGACCCGCGCGAGCGTCCCCGAGATGGTCGTCCCCTACGGCGACACGTCGAACACGCGCTTCTGGATCAGCTACTTCGACGCCGGCGAGTACCTGCTCGGCAAGAACGCGAACCACCTGGAGCTCGGCTGCGACTGCCTCGGCGTCATCCGGTACTTCGACGGCCACGTCGCCGACGACCACGGCCACCCGGTGAAGATCCCCAACGTCGTGTGCATGCATGAGGAGGACTACGGCATCCTCTGGAAGCACACCGAGCAGGGTCCCGTCGGCTCGCACGTGCGCCGGTCGCGACGCCTGGTCGTGTCGTACTTCTCGACGATCGGCAATTACGACTACGGCTTCTACTGGTACTTCTACCTCGACGGCTCGATCCAGCTCGAGGCGAAGGCCACCGGCATCGTGTTCGTCGGCGGCGGGCACCCGGACTCGACCAATCCCCACGCGCCCGAGATCGCGCCGGGCGTGTTCGCGCCGGTGCACCAGCACCTGTTCTCGGCGCGCCTCGACGTCGCGATCGACGGCGAGGACAACCGGCTCGTCGAGATCGACGCCGCCCGCATCCCGATGGGGGAGGCCAATCCGTTCGGCAACGCATTCACATGGACCGAGACCCCGCTGCGCACCGAGTCCGAGGCCCAGCGCGTCGCCGACACCTCCGTCGCCCGGGTGTGGGAGGTGCGCAGCGCGTCGAAGACGAACTACCTCGGCAAGCCCACGGCGTACCACCTGCTCCCCCAGCCGACGGCGCTGCTCATGGCCGACCCCGCCTCGTCGGTGGCGGCGCGCGCAGCCTTCGCGACCAAGCACCTGTGGGGCACGGCGTACGACCACGACGAGCGCTGGCCCGCCGGCCGCTACCCGAACGCCCACCAGGGCGGCGCGGGGCTTCCGGCCTACACGTCCGACGACCGCTCGATCGACGGCGAGGACCTCGTGCTGTGGCACACGTTCGGCCTCACCCACATCCCGCGCCCCGAGGACTGGCCCATCATGCCGGTGGACTACGCCGGCTTCTGGTTCAAGCCCTACGGCTTCCTCGACGTGAACCCCGCGATGAACGTCCCCGAGTCCTCGCAGGCCCACGCTGGCGGTCACGCCGCTGCGGGCGCCTCGGGTCCCCGAGCCGCCGGCGCGATCGCGGATGGCGGCTGCGGCATGGGCGCGGAGTGCACCTGCGGCGGTTGACGCCGCACACCCGCGGTCAACCCGGGGCGCCACGGGCGCCCCGACACCAACTCCTCAGATCCCACGGGCGTTCTGCCCGAACTCACCGATCCGCGGCGACCCCGGCGCGAATCTGCGGAGTTCGTGCACCTCGGGCGCCGGACCGGCACCGCCGCGCACAGGGAGGGGACCGATGCCGCAGCGTCCACCGCCCCGACACCAACTCCTCAGATCCCGCGGGCGTTCTGCTCGAACTCACCGATCCGTGGCGACCCCGGAGCGAATCCGCGGAGTTCGTGCACCTCGGGCGCCGGACCGGCAGAACCACGCACAGGAGAAGGGGGACGGATGCCACGGCATCCGTCCCCCTTCTCCTGCGGGTCGTCGGGGTCACACGCCGACGGGCTCGCTGCCGAGGTGGGGCGCCTCCGCCTCCTCGGCGCCGTGGCCGATCTGGCGGTAGACGTCGGGCTTGGCCTTGCGGAGCCAGTACGCCCACAGCACCGCGGCGATCGAGGGCACGAGGAGGATCGCGGGGAGGATGAACGTCGTCGGCGTCGACTGGGGCTGGCCGAGGAGCACGTCCCAGTTCACGAGGATGAGGATCCACACGATCCCGAGCGCGACGAGGGCGACGATCGGCGCCACCAGGCGGCTCCCCGCGCCGACATCGCGTCCATCACGGCGGAAGAACCCGATCACGGCCGCCGAGACCAGCACCATGAGCAGCACGAGTCCGAAGGCGCCGAGGTTCGTGAGCCAGGTGAACAGGGTCAGCACCGGGTAGGGGCCGTTCTCGGGGTTCCAGCCGCTCTCGGCGATCGCGAAGCCGATGATCACGACCAGCGCCAGCACCGACTGCGCGAGCGAGCCCGCCCACGGCGCGCCGCTCGACGTGCGCACCGTACCCAGCTGGCGGGGCAGCACGCCCTCGCGGCCGAGCGAGAACGCGTACCGCGAGACGGCGTTGTGGAAGCTGACCAGCGCGGCGAAGAGGCTCGTGATGAACAGGATCGACATGAGGTCGACCCACAGCACCCCGAGGTGCTCGGCGACGAAGTTGAAGAACAGCGGCGGTCCGGCCTCCTCGGGCGTGATGCCGGTCGGGTCGGTGATCTTCGCCGGGCCGACGGCGAGCGCGAGCGCCCACGACGAGATCGCGTAGAACACGCCGATGACGGCGACCGCGAGGAACGTCGCCCGCGGGATGGTGCGCTTGGGGTCCTTCGACTCCTCGCCGTAGATGGCGGCCGACTCGAAGCCCATGAACGCCGCGATGCCGAACGCGAGCACGGCCCCGACGCCCGGCACGAAGAGCGCGGACGGCGTCATCGGTGCGACGGTGAAGCCCTCGGCGGGATTCGCGAAGGCCACGATGTCGAAGACGATGACCGCGAGGAACTCGAGCGCCACGAGCACACCGAGCACCTTCGCCGAGAGGTCGACGCGGTTCACGCCGAGGATGCCGACGACGACGATCCCCAGGATCACCCAGACCCACCACGGGCTCGCCCACCCGGTCTTGGACTCGATGAACGACGAGATCTGGAAGCCGAACATGCCCCAGATGCCGATCTGCATCGCGTTGTAGGCGATGAGCGCGAGCACCGACGCTCCGACGCCGGTCGGTCGGCCGATCCCCTGCGAGACGTACGAGTAGAACGCGCCGGCGTTCGTGATGAAGCGGCTCATCGCGGCGTAGCCGATCGCGAAGATCGCGAGCGCGGCGGCCAGGACGATGTAGCCGAACGGGATGCCGTCGACATGGGTGACCGAGTAGGCGCTGGTCACGCCGCCGGCGACGACGGTCAACGGCGCCGAGGCGGCGATGATCATGAATGCGACCGCGAGGACCCCGAGACGGCGATGCGCTGCCGTGCGGGTCGTCGAGGTCGTGGGGCCGGAGGTGGCCATGTGCAGCTCCTTCGATGCTCAGGTCGGGTCGGGATCATCGTCCCGAGGCCGGCGCACCCGGGATTGACGCCGCGGGCAGAGTCCTTGCCTGTGGGGGCACAACGGATGCCCGCGTGCTAAACTCGCGCATCGTATACGATTCGGCCACAGTGAGGTGAGCCCATGTCAGATGAACCCCTGTCGTTCACGGCGTACCGCCACGCCGTCTCGCACGCGGTCGTCGCGCTCGATGTGCACGCCGAGCAGGACGAGAGCTTCCGCGGAGCACTCGACGCCGCCGTGGCGGGCGACATCCACGTCTTCGACATCGCCGCCGACGGGCACAGCGTCCACCGCACCCCAGGCCTGATCGCCCGCGCGCCGCAGCAGTACTTCAAGTTCTCGCTCATCGAGCGGGGCAGCGGGCTCATCGTGCAGGACGGCCGCGAGATCTCGCTGCGCGCCGGCGACATGGCGATCTACGACACCGACCGCCCGTACTCGCTCCTCTTCGACGAGACGATGCGGATGTCGGTCGTGATGTTCCCCAAGATCATGCTCGACATCCCCGCCGAGACCATCGGGCGCCTCACAGCGACGCGCCTCGACGGCGCCGGCGGTGTCGGCGCCATGATCGCGCCCTACGTCGCATCGCTCGCGCGCGGAGCCGGCGAGCTCGACGCGCATCTGGCGCGGCGCATGTTCCGCACCGCCGTCGACATGGTGGGCACGCTGCTCGAGGCCAACCTCGGCCGCGAGGCGACGAGCACCGACGCGCACGGCACGCTGATGCGCCGCGTGCTCGACCACATCGACGAGCACCTGTCCGACAGCGAGCTCTCCCCCGGCCAGATCGCGGCGGCGCACTTCATCTCGGTGCGTCACCTTCACGCCCTCTTCAACGAGCAGGGCACAACCGTCTCCACGGTCATCCGCACCCGCCGCCTCGAGCGCTGCTACGACGTGCTCGTCGATCCGCAGCAGGCGCACCGCTCCATCACCGACATCGCGCTGGCGAACGGCTTCGTCGACGCGGCACACTTCAGCCGCACGTTCCGCGCGCACTTCGGCGTTCCGCCGAGCGGCGTGCGCCTGGCGTAGCGCGGGCGGTCAAGCAGCCTGCGCGCGCGGTCAACTGCGACGCGCAGCATCCTCCGACAATCGAGTCAGACCCGATCGAGGAGGATCACATGACCGTCGCGACGTCGCTGCTGGACGCCATCACCGTTTCCGAGACGGAGGGGCGGGCGATTCCGGATGCTGCCACCCGCGAGACGATCGGCTACGCGCCCGTCCACACCGTCGCCGACCTCGACACCGCCGTCGCCGCCGCGCGTCAGGCCCAGCCGGCGTGGAACGCGCTCGGCCACGCCGAGCGCTCCCGCATCCTGAACGCCATCGCCGACGACCTCGAGGCCGACGCCGAGGAGCTCGCGCAGCTGCTGTCACGCGAGCAGGGCAAGCCGCTCGACGGCCCCAACGCGCGGTTCGAGGTGGGCGCCTGCGCGGTGTGGACCCGCACCGCCGCCGACACCCCGCTCGAGCCCGAGGTGGTGTTCGAGGCCGGCGACTCGCGTGCCGAGGTGCACTACGACGCGCTCGGCGTCGTGGGCGCGATCGGCCCCTGGAACTGGCCGATGATGATCTCGGTGTGGCAGATCGCGCCGTCGCTGCGCATGGGAAACACCGTCGTCGTCAAGCCCAGCGAGTTCACGCCGCTGTCGGTGCTGGCCCTCGCCGAGGTCTACAACCGGCACCTGCCCGAGGGCGTGCTCACCGTCGTCTCGGGCGACCGAGAGGTGGGCGCGGCGATCGCCGGCCACCCCGGCATCGACAAGATCATGTTCACGGGCTCGACCGCGACCGGCCGTCGCATCGTCGAGTCTTCTGCGGGCAACCTCGCGCGGCTCACGCTCGAGCTCGGCGGCAACGACGCCGGCATCGTGCTTCCGGGCACCGACCCCGCCGCGATCGCCGAGAACCTGTTCTGGGGCTGCTTCATCAACACCGGCCAGACCTGCGCCGCGCTCAAGCGCCTCTACGTGCACGACTCGGTGTACGACGAGGTCGTCGACACGCTCGCCGGCTTGGCGCAGGCGATGCCGATGGGCCGCGGGCTCGACGAGGGCAACGTGCTGGGTCCGCTGCAGAACGAGAAGCAGTTCGACATCGTGCGCGACCTCGTCGACGACGCGCGTGAGCGCGGCGCCCGGATCGTCGTGGGCGGCGAGGCGGCGCCCGAGCTCGGCCCGCTGTTCTACCGCACCACCGTCGTCGCCGACATCGAGGACGGCGCGCGTCTGGTCGACGAGGAGCAGTTCGGTCCGGCCATCCCGGTGATCCGCTACTCCGACGTCGACGACGCGATCCGGCGCGCGAACGCCTCGACGCAGGGACTCGGCGCCTCGGTGTGGTCGGCCGACGTCGACACCGCCGTCGAGGTCGCCAAGCGCCTGCAGGCCGGCACCGTGTGGATCAACCAGCACGGCGCGCTGAACCCGGTCGTGCCGTTCGGTGGCACGAAGGCTTCGGGCTACGGCCAGGAGTTCGGCGTCGCGGGACTGAAGGCCGTCGCCGCGCCGAAGGTCATCAGCCGCTGACCTGCGCGGATCGCACGGGCCGCAGCATCCGTCAGTCCAGGTGCTCGCGCGCCCACAGGGCCGCGCTCGTGCGATCCGCCACCCCGATCTCGCGGAAGATGCTCCCGAGGTGCGCTTTGACGGTGCGCTCGGCGATGCCGAGCCGCGTCGCGATCTGCTTGTTGGCGAGCCCTTCGGCCACGAGCGAGAGCACCTCTCGTTCGCGATCGCTCAGCTGACGGGGGACGGATGCTGCGGGCAGCAGCGCCGTCGCGATGCGCGGGTCGAGCGGGGCATGGCCGGCGGCCACCGCCCGCACGGCCGCGCGCAGGTCGGCCGGTTCGGCATCCTTCAGCTGGTACCCGGTCGCACCGGCCTCGAGCGCCCGCCGCACGCGCTCGCGGTCGGTGAACGAGGTGAGCACCAGCACGCGGGTCTCGGGGGTCGCCTCGCGCACCGCCCGCGTGGCCGCGACGCCGTCCATGACGGGCATCGACAGGTCCATCACCACCACGTCGGGCTGCTGCTCCGCGACGAGGCCCACGGCCTCGGCGCCGTTCGCCGCGCCCGCGACGACCTCGATGTCTCCGTCGGCAGCGAGCACCGAGGTGAGTCCTTCGCGCACCATCGCGTGGTCGTCCACCACGATCACCCGGATCATCCGCTCCCCCGTCGTGCGGCGATCGCCGGGACGCGCAGCCGCCAGCGGGTGCCGGCGCCGGGGCGAGTGGCCAGCTGCAGCTCCGCACCGCCTTGCTGGGCGACGTCCTGCAGCACCCGCGTGCCGAGGTGTCCCTCCGCCGGCTCATCGAGGATCCTGGGGTCGAAGCCGGGTCCGTCGTCGGCGACCTCGAACACGAGGTCGGGACCTTCGACCGCGAGGCGCATCGTCACGCGGCACGGCGCCGCGTGGGCGACCGCGTTGCGGAGCGTCTCCTGAGCGACGCGGTAGACGAGCTGCTCGTCGGACTCGGCGAGTTCGGGCAGCGGCGCCAGGATGTCGAGCTCGACGGTGACGGCGCGGCTGCGCGCGGTGGCCGCGAGATCGTGGAGGGCGTGCGCCAGCCCCGCTGCGCGGAGTCCGGGCGGGTAGATGTCCATCAGCAGCGACCGCAGCACGCGGATGTTGCCGCGGACGGCACCGGCGATGTCGCGCAGCTGTTCGCCCGCCTGGGCGTCGCCGCGGCGGGCGGCCGCATCGGCGGCGCCCTCCGCGGCATAGCTGGTGGCGACCAGTTCTTGGACGGGTCCGTCGTGGAGCGTCCCCGCGACACGCCGGCGCTCGGCGTCCGAGGCATCCATCGCGCGCTGCAGGAGATCGGCGCGGCGCCGCTCCTCGCTGCGGAGGCGGCGCAGCAGTCCCCATACGATCGGCGCCGTCAGCACGAGCAGCAGCAGCAGGCTGCTCGTCGTCACGCCCGCGAAGCCGCGCCAGAGGTCGGCCGCCCGTGCCGCGACCGGGTCGTACGGGAGGTAGACCTCGAAGAGGAGCTCGCGGCCGTCCGGCGCCCACACCGGGCGGTACACCTCGAGGAGCCGCGAACCCGGTTCGAACTCGTTCTCCTCCTCCGACAGGTCCGAGATCGCGGCGCGGGTCGACGGGTTCGACAGCGCTTCGCGCTGGGCGTCGTCGAGCTCGAACGACCGGCCGATCAGCTGCGGCTCGTCGGCGTAGAGAACCACTCCGTCGGGGCTCCAGATCTTGACCCGAACGACGTCGTCGCCGAGCACCTGGCCGCGGATGATCCGGTCGAACGCGTCCACCGCGGCGGGGTCGCCGTCGGCCAGCGCGGACGTCAACGACGGCTGGATGACGGCACCCGCCAGCACGTCGGCGACGTTCGCCGCGTCGTTCACCGTCTCCCGCTCGGCCAGCCATTGGGCCGCGAACGTGGCGAGCAGTCCGACCACGACGAGGATGCCGGCGAGTCCGGCGGCCAGTCGCAACACGACGGTTCGCGTGCGCAGCGGCCTTCGCGCCGGCTCCGGATCGACGGATGCCGCGACCACCGTGACCCACGGCACGGGTGCCGCCCCGACCGGGATCGGAGCGGTCGGGGCGGACGAGGCGTCGAAGGGCGTCACTCAGTCGTCTCCGCCATGTCCGCCGTGGCCGCTGCCGCTGTTGTCGCTCCCGCCGCTGTCGCGGTCATCGCCCGGCTCGGTGCGCTGGTCGCGCGGGACGTCGCCGCCGTGGTCGTCGACCGGCGGAGCGGTGGTGCCGGGCGTCGCACCCGTCGAGCCGTTGCCGTTCACGTCACGGTCGTCACCGGGCTCGGTGCGCTGGTCGCGCGGGACGTCACCGCCGTGGTCGTCGACGGTCGCCGACGGCGAGGGCGTCGGTGCGACGGGCGTCGGCGTGACGACCTGCCCCGACGACGGCACGCGCACCGGCACGGACTGCGCGAACGACGTGTTGCCCCAGAGTCCGATGACGGCCGGAACGGCGACCAGCACGAGCGCACCGGCCCCGAGGAGGATCTGCTTCTTCATGGTTCTGCCCTTCGCTCATTCTGGCCTCCGACGCGTGCCGTGCGAAGCGCCGCGCGTCCTGGTGTCTTCAGACTCGCCGTGTGCAGGACTGCGCCGCCATCGGACGATGGTCGTACGACCACCCGCACGGACGTGCGTTACGGCCCGTGTCCTGGTGTTTCATCGCACCGTGGACGAGACGGATGCCGCTGTCTAGCGTCGTGGCACGGCATCAGGGAGACACTTCCCGGCCGGTTCGGGGCGCGCCGAGATCCGGCTCGCACGAGAGGAGCACGCCATGTCGTGGACGCACAGCTTCAGCATCGGAAGCCTGGAGGACGGGGTCCCGGTCCGTCTCATCGAGGCACGGGATGCCTTCATCGACGCGCAGCGCGCGCTCGAGGCGGCGCGTGACGATCTGCTGCAGGCCCACGCCCAGACGAACCGGCTGTGGGGCACCGGCCGCTGAACCCACGACCCCGGCAGAGGGCGGACCTAGACTTCGTCACATGCCGGCCCACTCCACCGTCGCCGTCCGCGGCGTATGGGGTACGACGTGGCGGGTGATCCTGGCCGCCGCGATCAGCGGGATCGTGTGGGGCGCGCTTCTCACGCAGGCGTCCGGCTTCAGTCCGTTCCAGCAGGTGTGGGTGCGGGCGGTCGACCCCGCATTCGGCGTGGCGGCGCTGGTCCTGACACTCGTGTTCGTGCGGCGCTTCCCCCTCGTGACGGGCCTGGCCACCGGCATCCTCGTCGTCGTCTCGGTGTCGGCACTCGGGCCCGCGCTCCTCGCGCTCGGGTCGGTCGCGACGCGGCGCCGCTGGCGCGAGATCGCCGCGGTGGGGCTGGTCGACCTGACGGCGTTCCTGTTCCTCGGCACGGTCTACCCCGATCCGGTCGGCCAGCTGCCGTGGTGGGGCCGAGCGCTCGTCATGGCACTCGGCATCGCGGTGGTCGTCGCGGTCGGCGTCGCGATGGGCCAGCGCCGCGCGCTGGTTGCAGGGCTGCGCGAGCGCGCCGAGGCCGCGGAACGCGAGCAGGCCTCGCGCGAAGAGGCGGCCCGGGCCGCCGAGCGGGCGCGCATCGCGAGCGACATGCACGACGTGCTCGCGCACCGCCTGTCGCTCGTGGCGCTCCACGCGTCCGCGGTCGGATTCCGCGACGATCTCGACCCCTCCGACCGTGCGACCGCGATGCAGACGATCGAGGAGAACGCGCGGCTCGCCCTGCAGGAGCTGCGCGGCGTCCTCGGCGTGCTGCGCGGCTCGACGGACGAGCAGCCCGAGGCCCTGCACCCTCCCGATGTCCACGTCCTGGTAGACGAAGGTCGCGCGGCGGGCATGACGATCGAGCTCGTCGAGGACCTCGAGCAGGCCCCGCCGACGCCGCTCGAGCGGGCGATGCACCGCATCGTGCGGGAGGGACTCACGAACGCGCGCAAGCACGCCCCCGGGTCTCGCGTCGTGGTGTCGATCGCGGGCGAGGCGGGAGACGGACTCGCCGTGCGGGTCGTCAACGACGCGCCGCCCGAGACCGGGACGGACTCCCTGCCGGGCTCCGGAACAGGGCTGATCAGCCTCCGCGAGCGGGTCGAGCGACTCGGCGGCCGGTGGAGTCAGCGACCCCGCCCCGACGGCGGGTTCGAACTGAGCGCCTGGATACCATGGGCGACGTGACCGCCGGGCCGCTGCGCATCGTGATCGTCGACGACGATCCTCTGGTGCGGGCAGGGCTCGCGATGATCCTGGGCGGCGACCCCGCACTGCAGGTGATCGCCGAGGCCGTCGACGGCGCCGACGGCGTCGAGACGGTCGCGCGCGAGAAGCCCGACGTCGTGCTCATGGACATCCGGATGCCGGTCAAGGACGGTCTGGCCGCGACCGCGGAGATCCTCGCGACACCCGAGGCGCCCCGCGTGGTCCTGCTCACGACCTTCGACGCCGACGACATGGTCCTGCGCGGACTGCGCACCGGTGCCGCGGGGTACCTGCTCAAGGACACCCCGCCACAGCAGATCGTCGACGCGGTCAAGGCCGCAGCATCCGGAACCCCCGTGCTGTCGCCGCGGGTCGCCGCCACCCTCATCGCGACGGCCACCGCACCGGAACGGGCCCGCGAGGACGAGGCACGGGTCGAGGCGCGGGCCCGGCTCGCCGACCTCACCGACCGCGAACGCGAGGTCGCGCAGGCGGTGGGACGCGGAATGTCGAACGCCGAGATCGCCGCGGAACTGTTCATGTCGATCGCTACAGTGAAGGCTCACGTCGGCCGCGCGCTGAGCAAGCTCCAGCTGGAGAACAGGGTCCAGCTCGCGCTCGTGGTGCACGACGCCGGCGACTGACACGAACGAAGGGCGAGAGTGACCGAGAACGACAACCCCTCAGCATGGCGGCGCTTCTGGGAGCGGGGCGGCTGGTGGCGTGCGCTGCTGCTGGTCGTGGTCTACTACGCGCTGTACCAGCTCGGCTCGCTCGCGTTCGCGCCGCTGCTCGCATCGGCCGACGACCCTGTTGCGCAGATCTGGATCGGCACCGCCCTGCCCATCGCGCTCGGCTGCGTGCTCCTGGTCGTGTTCGCGTGGTCGGTGGGCTGGCTGCGCGAGCTGTTCGGCCCGCAGCCCATCCGCGGCGGTGGCTGGATGTGGATCGCCGTCGCTGTCGTGCTGCTGTTCAACGTGCTGCGGTTCGCAACGGTCGACTACGCCGCGGCGGGCGCGGGCATCGTCGTCGCCTGGATCGTCACGGGCCTGTTCATCGGCTTCGCCGAAGAGGTGCTCACGCGCGGCTTCGTGGTGAACCTCATGCGCAAGGGCGGCTACCGCGAGATCACGGTGGCGCTCGTCTCGGCCCTGCTGTTCTCCGTGCTCCACGCCGGCAACCTGCTGTCGGGCCAGTCGCCCCTCACGACGGGGTTCCAGCTCGTGTACACGTTCGCCTTCGGCATCCTCATGTACCTGTCGCTGCGTGTCACCGGCAATCTGATCTGGCCGATCCTGCTGCACGCGACCACCGATCCGTCGATCTTCCTGCAGGGCGCCTACCCCGCCGGCGGCGCGCTCACCGGCATCGCCGCGCAGGGCAACATCGCCGTCGTCCTCGCCGGGATCGTGCTGCTGTTCTTCATCCGCGGGAAGGTGGAATCGACCGCGCCTGCGGCCGAACCGGGCATCGACAGCAGGGTCGCCTGAGCGCCGGCGAACATAGCCGAAAGGAGGGGGCGGTCGTAGACCTCTGCCGCTCCCGCCGTTCGGCGGCGCGTTCGACCATGGATACATGAACGATCTCCAGGAAAGGCTCCTCGTGTCCGACAGCACTCTTCCCGCACCGCTCCGCGTACGTCCGCGGGTCTGGATCGGCCTCGCGATCTTCCTCGCCTACGCCGTCCTGGTCTTCGTCGTGCAGCAGCTGACCGGCATCCCCTACACCGCGCTGGGAGACAACGGGAGCACCCTCTTCCTCGGTGCCGGCCTGTCGCTGATCATCGGCGCCGTCTTCCTCGCGATCACGACGACCCTCCTCGGCTGGTGGCGCCCCGCGCTCTTCGACCGGGCGCACAGCGTGCGCTGGCCGATCTTCGTCCCGGTCCTGATGGCCGTTGCGCTCGTGATCAACCTCCTGAGCACGGACTGGGGCGCGTACGACGGCGCGTTCTTCGCAGCATCCGTCGTCCTGCTCCTGGTCGGCTTCACCGAGGAGATGGCGACTCGCGGTCTCCTGCTGGTCGGCCTGCGCAGCCGGCTGAGCGAGGGATGGGTGTGGTTCCTCACCTCGGCGCTCTTCGCTCTCATGCACCTCATGAACGCGCTGAGCGGTCAGGACCTGGTCAGCACGCTGCAGCAGGTCGGGTTCGCGTTCCTGGGCGGCACGATCTTCTACATCCTGCGTCGCACGACCGGCACGCTGATCTGGGCGATGGTCCTGCACGGATTCTGGGACTTCTCCACCTTCGCGGTCGGCCACGGCACGCCCGCACCGACCGCCGGGATCAGCAGCATCCTGTACCTGGTCACGGGCATCGCCGGTCTGGCGGTCGTCGCCTTCGTCATCCGCGGAGCGCGCGAGCGCACCGTCGCCCCGGAGGCCGTCACGGCGGCTTGAGAGAACGAACGGGAGGACGGATGCTGCGGCACGCGGCATCCGTCCTCCTCTATGTCCGGCGTGGCCGGCGCTGCTCTCCGACGAGGTCTCCGATGTCGGGCCACGGCGCTCCCGGGTGGCGCCTCATGAACCCAATACGCTCAGCGCATGACTCTGCTTTCTGACATCGAGCCCATCAACCAGGCCGTCTCCGCCGGAGCCGTCTTCGGCTACGTGGTCGTCGGCCTCATCTACTGGATCGCCACGATCGCCGCCTACTGGAGGACGTTCACGAAGGCCGGCTACCCGGGGTGGCTCGCGATCATCCCGATTGTGAACCTGTTCGTTCTCGTCAAGGTCGCGGGGTACTCGGCCTGGCTCGGGCTGCTCTGGTTCGTGCCGATCGCCAACATCGTGCTCGCGATCATCGTCGCCTTCCGCAACGGCCGGGCGTTCGGCCACGGCGGCGCGTTCTCGTTCTTCCTGCTGTTCCTGCTCAACCCGATCGGCTACTTCATCACCGGCTTCAGCAACGACACGTACACCAAGCCCGTCTGACTCATTCTCCGTTGACAGGACGAACGCCCCCGGCGCGCGGCCGGGGGCGTTCGCGTCCGCGGTCACAGCGCGACGTGGAACTTCGGACCCGGCCCCGCACCCGCCGGCCGCTCGCCGGCGAGGATCGCAGGCAGCTCCTCGAGGGCGACCGTCGCGGCGATGAGAGGTCGCGGATCGACGACACCGGAGGCGTAGGCGTCGATGGTGCCCGCGAGGCCGGGCGAAGCGCTGAGCACGCCGACGGCCGTCACGTCCTTCAGCGCCAGGTCGCGGGTGTCGATGAGGCTCGGCGTGCCGGCGAGCCCGATGTAGACGACCCGCCCGCCCGGTTCGACGAGCTCGAGCGCCTTCGCGGGAAGCTGCGGGGCGTTGGATGCCTCGATCACGGCGTCCCACGGCAGTGGCGGCATCCGCTCCTGCGTCCAGATGTGGTCGAATCCGAGCGACCGCGCGAACTCGAGGGCCCGGTCGTCGCGGGCGAGCAGGTGCACCTCGGCGCCGGCAGCGCGCGCGAACATCGCGCTCAGCAGCCCGATCGTGCCGGGGCCGAGCACCAGACAGCGATCGCCTGGGCCGAGCTCCGCGCCCTGCACGGCGCGGAAGGCGTTGCCGCCGGGCTCGACCATGGCGGCCATCGCGTCGTCGACGCCATCGGGCAGCCGGTGCAACGACGACACGGGGGTCGCGACCTTCTCGGCGAGCGCACCCGCCTTCCCACCGCGGATGCCGAGCTCGAGCCGGTTCTCGCACACGTGCTGGCGGCTGTGCTCGCACCGGCGGCACGCGCCGCACCCGAGCATCGTGTCGCCGGTGACCCGTCGCCCGATCCACGCGGGGTCGACACCGGCTCCGACGTCCGAGACGGTGCCCGTCCACTCGTGGCCGATCCGCATCGGGTAGGCGGCGTGGCCGGCGTGCAGATACGCCATCTCCCCGGTGAAGAACTCGATGTCGGTGCCGCAGATCCCGGCGCGCCGCACGTCGACGACGACCTCGCCTGCCGCCGGCTCGGGTTCGGGGACCTCCTTGACCTCGGCGCGGTGCGGCGCCGTGATCACGAGCGCCCTCATCGCCCCGCCCACAGGTGGGGACGGACCCCGCGGACCCCCGGCCGGAAGGTGAACAGCCGGCCCGACAGCGGATAGCGGGCGAGCATCTGCTCGTCGAGCCCTTCGGTGGCGGTGGTGATCACGAGGGTGTCGAGGTCGGGACCCGCGAACGCCGGGCACGTGGTGTGCGGCGCGGGCACGTCGATGCGGGCCACGATACGGCCGTCCGGCGCGATGCGCAGCACGCAGCCACCGCCGAAGACGGCGACCCAGAGATGGTCCTCGGCATCGATCGCCATTCCATCGGGGTAGCCGTGCTCGAGTTCGAGGAAGACCTCGCGGTCCCCGACCTCGCCGGTGACCGCGGAGTAGTCCCGCACGAATATGCGCCGGGTGGGCGTGTCGATGCTGAAGAACCGCCGGCCGTCGGCCGTCCACGCGAGGCCGTTGGAGAGCTCGAGATCGCCGTCGAGCACCGTGATGTTCTCACGCGCCTCGATGCGCAGCAGCACCTCTCCGCCGGGACCCTTCGACCCGGCGACCAGCATGCCCGCAGGGTCGGGCTTGGCGTCGTTGAAGCGACGGTCGTCGCCCGTGAGCAGGGCGCGGCTCGACGAGATGTTCCCGTCGAGGTCGCGGTAGTGCAGGCGGTGCTTCCCTGCCACGACCATCGCGCCGTCCTCGGCGACGGCGACCGCCCCGGCGGTGTCGGGGAAGTCGATCCGTTCGACCGGTTCGATGCGGCCGTCTTCCGCCAATCGCCCGGTGTGGACCGTCCCCACTTCGATGTCGACCCACAGCAGCCGCTCACGATTCGGATCCCACGTCGGACCCTCGCCCAGATGATGCGGCTCATCGGTGGCGACCCCTGCCGTGCCGAGCAGCGGGACCGCGTCGTACGCCGCCTCAGTGGGACTCACGCGTCACCTCCGATCCGGAGGCGCCGACGAGGAAGTCGAGGTCGGCGCCACGGTCGGCCTGCAGCACGTGGTCGACGTACAGCCGCTCCCACCCGCGCCGCGGGTTCGCGTAGCCGTCGACGGTGGCCTGGTTCGGCATCCGGCTCGCCAGTTCCTCGGCCGGGACGTCGAGGTCGAGGCGGCGGTCGCGCACGTCGAGTTCGATCCAGTCGCCGGTCCGCACGAGGGCGAGCGGGCCGCCCGCGGCGGCCTCGGGGGTGACGTGCAGCACCACGGTGCCGTACGCGGTGCCCGACATACGGCCGTCGCAGATGCGGACGATGTCACGGATGCCGCGTTCCAGGAGCTTCTTCGGAAGCGGCATGTTCGACACCTCGGGCATCCCCGGGTAGCCCTTCGGCCCGCAGCCGCGCAGCACCATCACCGAGTTCTCGTCGATGTCGAGATCGGGGTCGTCGACGCGGGCGTGGAAGTCCTCGATGGAGTCGAACACCACCGCCCGGCCCCGGTGCTTCAGAAGGTGCGGCGACGCGGCCGCGGGCTTGATGAGCGCACCACCCGGGGCGAGCGAGCCGCGCAGCACCGAGATGCCGGCGTGCGGCTGCAGCGGGGTGTCGCGCGGCGTGATGACGTCCGCGTCCCAGATCCGCGCGTCGTCGAGGTACTCCACGAACGGCTCACCCGTGATGGTGAGGGCGGTCGGGTCGAGCAGGTCGCGCACCTCGCGCATCACCGCGAGGAACCCGCCGGCGCGGAACAGGTCGTCCATCAGGTACTGGCCGGCCGGCTGCAGGTTCACGAGCAGCGGCACCTCGGCGCCGATCCGGTCGAAGTCGTCGATGGTGAGGTCGATGCCCAGCCGCCCGGCGATCGCCAGCAGGTGCACGACCGCGTTGGTCGAGCCGCCGATCGCGGCGAGCGCGACGATCGCGTTGTGGAAGTTCGCCTTCGTCAGGAACGTCGACGGCCGTCGGTCCTCCGCGACCAGCGCCACGGCGAGCGCGCCGGTCAGGTGTGCGGCCTCGAGCAGGCGGGCGTCCGGTGCCGGTGTTCCCGCGACTCCGGGAACCACGACGCCGAGGGCTTCGGCGACCAGCGCCATCGTCGACGCGGTGCCCATCGTGTTGCAGTGACCCTTGGAGCGGATCATCGACGACTCGGACTTCAGGAACATCGCCTCGCTCAGCGTGCCCGCGCGCACCTCCTCCGAGAGCCGCCACACGTCGGTGCCGCACCCCAGCGCCTCGTTGCGAAAATGCCCGGTGAGCATCGGTCCTCCCGGCACCACGACAGCCGGAAGATCCACGGATGCCGCCGCCATCAGCAGCGACGGGATCGTCTTGTCGCAGCCGCCGAGCAGCACCACCCCGTCGATGGGGTTCGCGCGGAGCATCTCCTCCGTCGCCATCGCGGCCATGTTGCGCCACAGCATCGCCGTCGGGCGCACGTTCGTCTCCCCCAGCGAGACGACGGGCAGCTCGAGCGGGATGCCGCCGGCCTCGTAGACGCCGTTCTTCACCGACTGCGCGACCTCGTCGAGGTGCGCGTTGCACGGCGTCAGGTCCGAGGCGGTGTTCGCGATCGCGATCTGCGGACGCCCCGTGAAGGCCGAGCCCGGCACACCGCGGCGCATCCACGCCCGATGGATGTACGCGTTCCGGTCGTCGCCCGAATACCAGTGGGAGCTGCGCAGCGTCACCGTCGACCCTCATCCTCGCCCGCCGCGATCGCGGGCGCTTTCCGCCATCCTGCCGGAAAAGAGGGCGGCCGTCGTCGGGCGCACTCGGCTCGCTCCCAGGAAGAGCCGGGGAAACCTCCGTAGGCTCGCAACCCCAAGGGGAGTACTCCGCCACGATCGGCTCGTCACTACGGATGCATGGTGCATCCCGGGCCATCGGTCCTCTATCACGAGGATGGAGAAGACCTTGGCGTCGATCAGTCACGCCAGGTCTGGAGCCTCCTTGAACATCACCCCGCTCGTCTGGGTCATCACCATCGCGATCACCATCGCGTTCTTCGTCTACGAGTTCTTCGCGCACGTCCGCAAGCCCCACGAGCCCACGATCGGCGAGTCGGCCCGCTGGTCCGCGTTCTACATCGGTCTCGCGCTGCTGTTCGGCGTCGGGGTCGGCGTCGTCTCCGGCTGGACGTACGGCGGCGAGTACTTCGCGGGCTACCTCACCGAGAAGGCGCTGTCGATCGACAACCTGTTCGTCTTCCTCATCGTCATGACGGGGTTCGCGGTTCCGAAGATCTATCAGCAGAAGGTGCTGATGATCGGCATCGTGATCGCGCTGGTGCTCCGAGGCGTCTTCATCGTGGTCGGCGCCACGCTGATCGAGAACTTCTCGTGGATCTTCTACCTCTTCGGAGCGCTGCTGCTCTTCCTCGCCTACCGGCAGGCCTTCACGCACGGCGAGGCGGATCCCTCGCAGGGCCGGTTCATGCGATTCGTTCGCCGTCGCCTGCCGGTCAGCGACGACTACAACGGCGACCGTCTCACGATCGTGAAGGCCGGTCGCCGCTTCGTGACGCCGATGCTCCTCGTGATCGTCGCGATCGGGTTCGTGGACCTGATCTTCGCCGTCGACTCCATCCCGGCGATCTACGGGCTCACAGAAGAGGCGTACATCGTGTTCACCGCGAACGCGTTCGCGCTCATGGGCCTGCGGCAGCTGTACTTCCTGATCGGCGGTCTGCTCGAGCGCCTCGTCTACCTGGCGCAGGGCCTCGCGGTGATCCTCGCCTTCATCGGCGTGAAGCTCGTCCTGCACGCGATGCATGTGAACGAGCTGCCGTTCATCAACGGCGGCGAGCCGATGCTGTGGGCGCCCGAGATCCCGATCTGGTTCTCGCTGCTGTTCATCGCCGCGACCATCGCGGTCGCGACGACGGCGAGCCTCATCAAGACCCGCGGCGGCCGCGCCGCGACGTCGCACCCGACCATCCCCGCCGCGGACCGCACGTCCGCGGCCCGCACAGAGAAGGAACTCTCTTGACCCGCCGCTGTTCTGAATCGCCCGCCGACTCCGACAGACCCCGCGCCCGGGTGACCCCAGGCGCACCCCGCCCCGTGCGAAGCGGAGCCGCCCGCTGATGGGCGACATGCTGTGGAACATCGCACTCGTCTTCATCTTCGTCCTGGTGGGCGGAGTCTTCGCGGCGACCGAGATGGCTCTGGTCACCCTGCGCGAGAGCCAGATCAACACCATCGCCGCGCGGGGCCGACGCGGCCAGAAGGTCGCGGGCCTCGCCCGCAACCCGAACACCTTCCTGTCGGCGGTGCAGATCGGCGTGACCGTGGCGGGCTTCGCCTCGGCGGCCTACGGAGCGACCTCGATCGCTCCCTCGGTCGTCCCGCTCCTGATCGGGTGGGGAGTGCCCGCGCAGCTCGCCTCCACGATCGCGACGGTGCTGCTCACCCTGCTCATCGCCTACCTGTCGCTGGTGCTCGGCGAACTCGTGCCCAAGCGACTGGCCATCCAGCGAAACGCCCAGTTCGCGTACGCCGTCGCGCCGGTGCTCGACGGGTTCGCGACCGTCATGAGACCGGTCATCTGGCTGCTCTCGGTCTCGACGAACGCCCTGGTCCGGCTGCTCGGCGGTGACCCCCACAAGACGGCCGACGAACTGACCGAGGAGGAGCTGCGGGACATCGTCGCGACCCATCAGAGCCTCCCCGCCGACGAACGACGGATCCTCGACGACGTGCTGTCGCTCCGTGGCCGGCAGATCAGCGAGGTCATGCGACCGCGTCCGGAGGTCGTCGCACTGGATGAGACCGTCTCGGTCGCCGATGCCATGGCCCTGGTGCGCGAGCTCCCCTTCTCGCGCTACCCGGTGGTCGACAAGTCGATCGACGACACCGCCGGCTTCGTCCACGTGCGCGACCTGTTCGACGCGGCGCGGGAGAACGGCGACGCTCCGGTGCAGGAGCTGGTCCGGCCGATCTCGTACATCCCGTCCACCGCTCGGCTGCTGCCGACCCTCACGCGCATGCGGGCGGACGGGCATCACATCGCCGTCGTGGTCGACGAGTACGGCGGCACCGACGGCATCGTGACGCTCGAGGATCTGGTCGAGGAGGTCGTCGGCGAGATCTTCGACGAGTACGACACCGCGGCCGACCCCGCAGCGCCCGGCGGCGTGATCGACGGACGGCTCAATCTCCAAGACTTCGAGGAGCTCACCGGGCTGTCGCTGCCGCGGGGGTCTTCCGACACGATCGCCGGATTCGTGACCGAGCAGCTGGGCCGGCTGGCGGTGGTCGGAGACTCCACGGACGTCCCCGGGGCGACCATTCAGGTGGCGTCACTCGATCGCCGCCGCATCGCCGGTGTGCGCGTGAAGCCCCGGCGCGAGGACACCGACGACGCGGAGGCGGTCGTCCCCACCGGCGCATAGCAGCGTCCGGCCTCCGCCACGAGGGCGGCGGCCGGACGGTGCTTCGGGTGCCGGAGCCGCTACTTCGAGACGGTCACCTTGAGCGGGGCGCTCACCGTCGTGCCGGCGGCGTTCGTGAACTCCACCGTGTAGGTGTACGTCCCCGTGGCCTTGCCCGCGACCGGCAGAGTCGCGCGCTGCGCGCCCGGGGTGGCCGCCTTCAGGTCGCCCGCGCCGACCTCTACGCCGTTCTCGAGGAACCGGTACGAGGTGGCGTTGGTGCCCCACCACAGGTCGGCGGTGACGGTGTACGACCCGGCGCCGTTGCGTGCATCGCTCGACAGGACGGGCTTGCCGGGAGAGGCATCCGTCACCTTCACGGTGAGCGGCTGCGTCGCGGTCGTGCCCTTCGAGTTGACCAGCTCACCGGTGAACACGTAGCTGCCGTTCACCAGGCCCTTGATGTCGACGACCGCGCTCTGCGCACCGGGCGTCATCATCGTGAGCGGCACCTTTGCGACGAGCTCGCCGTCGCGGTAGAGCTTGAACAGCGAGCCGTTCTCGCCCCACCACAGGTTCATCGTCAGCTGGAACGTGCCGTCCTTGAGCCCGGTGTCCCATCCGTCGTTCGACGAGAGCACGCCCTTGGCCGGCGCCGTCTTCGCGCCGTCGTTCGAGGCGACCTCCGGGAGGGTGACGGATGCCGTCGCCGCCGACCGCTCGCCCTCGCCGAGTGCGTTCACACCCGCGACCTCGTACGCGTGGGTCGTGCCGAGCTCGAGCGCCCGGACGGTGCAGCCGGTGCTGCTCGTCTCGCACACCGGATCGGTGCCGCCCGCCTCGTAGACGCGGTACCCCGTGAATCCCGGACCGGTGGGAGTCGAGGCATCCCACGCGACCGTGATCGAGGTGTCGCCCGCCAGCGCCGCCGTCACGTTCTGCGGCGCGCCGGGGCGCGTCTCATCGGCCACGGCGAGCCACGAGATGACGGGCTTCTCGGCGCCGGCGCCCTCGTTGGTGACCAGGTAGTCGACGGTGGCGGGAGCGGTCAGCGTGAAGGTGAGCGGCGCAGCGATCGGCCCGCTCGAGCCCGACAGCGGGACCGTGCCCTTGGCGAGCTCGGTGCCGCCCACCGACACCGTCTGGTACATCGCACGGTTCAGACCCCACCATTCGGTGAACCCGCCCGTGAGCGTGTACGTGCCCGCGTCGAGGGGCAGACGGTAGACGAGCTTCGTCGTGTCCTGGTACAGACCCGTCGAGTATTTGTCGTTGATGTCCGTGGTGCCCTTCGTCTTCATGCCGTCGGCGACGTAGCCCCACTGGTCGGCTGCCGTCGAGACCTGGTCGATCTTGTCGTTGCGCAGCGCCACCGAGCCCGCGACCGCGGTGTACTGCGGCGAGGCCGCCCCGCTCGTTCCCGAATCGATGTAGTACACCAGCGCCGGCGGGACGATCTCGTAGACCGCGACGACGGCCTGATCGGTGTCGGTCAGGCGCCCCGTGAGGGTGAGCTTGCCGTATACCGTGCGCGACTGCGCGGCGGAGGCGGCATCCCATTCGACGGCCTTCTCGGCGCCGGCGACCGTCACCGTCTCGGGAAGGTCCTCGTCGACGGTCAGCGCGCCCTGCACCCCGAGGTCACGAGGAAGGCTCTGCACGTAGACGAGCGCGAGGCGGGCGTTGTAGCCGCTCGTGCCGTTGGTGCCGAACTCCACGTCGACCACGGCGTCCGCGTCGAGCGTCAGCGTCTGCGCCACCGGCGTGGCCGATCCCGTCGACGTCGCATTCTTCGTGGTCTCGATGCCGGCCGCCTTCACCTTGGAGTAGACGTTGGTCGTGAGCCCCGCACGCGGCGCCTGGACGGCGACGATGTTGTACGAGCCCGCGGGCAGCGTCAGGTGGTAGGTGATCGGCTTGTTGTAGTCGGCGCCGACGTACGACGAGCCCCAGTCACCCGGCGAGCCCGCCGCGATCGTGGTCGCCGTGGTCGAGTAGCCCCACGTCGTGCCCGCCGTCGTGCCGTCCCACTTCTGGTCGCCGGTGTCGTTGAGCAGCCCCGGAGTGGATGCCTTGACCGCCGCGTACACCGATCCGGCCGGAGCGCCTGCCGCGCCCGAGTCGATGAAGTAGTCGAGATCGGCCGGCGCGACGAGCACTGTGGCGCTGAAGCGCTGGTACAGGCCCGACGACAGCTTCTCGGTCGAGCGGCCGGACGCGGCGAACGTGCCCAGCTCGGCGACGCTCTTCGCGCTCGTCGTCGATGCGAGGCTCCACGTGACCTTCGCGTTCGTGCCGGCGAGGTCGAGCTTCGCGGGCAGCGTCCGGTCGGTCGACGTGATGGTCACGACGCCCAGGTCGAGCACGTCGGGGCTGACGTCCTTCGGCACCAGCCCGTCCGCGGCCGCCGTCAGACGGGCCGCGATCGCCACCGAACCCTCGGTGTCGAGGCCGTAGGCCGCCGGGTCGTCGAGCGCGGCGGTCGCGTTCGCCTTCACGGCGGCGAACACCGCCCACGTCTCGGCGCTGTACTCGCTCTCCTCGAGGCCCTTCACGGCATCCGCCGCCGCGGCGAGCGCCGTGGTGTCGGCCTTCGCCGAGTCGGCCGTCGCGGTGACGACGCCGACGGCGTCGACGTTGATCGAGGCGTCGTTCGCGGTCTTGATGACGACCGTGTGCGGGCCGTTCGACAGGCCGCGGAGGATGAACGTGGTGCGCTCACTGCCGGCGGCGAACGTCGGCGCCGCCGTGGCGACCTGCACGCCGTCGACGATGACGTCGAGGGTCGTGGTGCCGGCGTTGGTGCCGATGATGTCGAGGCCGGTGCCGGTGAAGGAGTACGTCATCGACGCTCCCTTCGCCGTGCTCTTGGAGGCCGTGCGCTGCCACTCGAACATGCCCTGGCCGTTCGCGTGACTCCAGTTCTTGTCGAACTGCAGCACGGGCATCGAGCGGTCCGCCCAGCTGGTCTGGTGCATCCCGTCGATCATGGCGGCGTAATACGGCGTGTAGCCGGGCACCGTCTCGATCTTCAGGTTGTCGAACTGCACGAAGTTGAAGCTCGAACCCAGCTGGATGCGACCGGTCGCCTGGGGCGCAGCATCCGTGTACGTCGCGATCTCCGCGCCGTTGACGTAGGCCGTGTACACCGACCCGGCCACCTTCACGGCGATGTTGTTCCACACGCCGGCCCCCGCCTTGAACGCCGCGGCGGCGTTGCCCGCCACCGTGCCCGTCGAGAGGGTCGCACCGAAGCGCATGAACGTCCACGCGCCGGTCGGGTCGATCTTCAGCTCCGCGGCCGAGACGCTCTGGCCGTTGGCCGTGCCGCCCTGCTCGCGCGCGCCGATGGTCGCGTACTGGGATCCGGATGCCTCGAACAGCACGTCCGACGAGACCGTGTAGTTCGCCCAGCGGGCGTCGCCGATCGTCGTCTTCGGGTCGCCGCCGTTCCACGCACCGCCGGCCATTCCCGGACCGACCTGCTGACGCAGCACGCGGTCGTGCCCGGCGTCCGGGGTCGCGACCGACTCGAACGCGCCGTTCGTGTCGTTCGTGTACCGCGGCGTGGCGCCGTTGTCCTCGCTCTGCACGGCCGGCGTGCCGGCGGGCTTCGCCTTGCTGCCGCGGGTGTCGAGGTACGACTCCTGCGTGTCGACGAGCTGCCCGGTCGCGGGGTCGTAGCCCTTGATCGCGCCCTCTTCGGTGTAGTCGAAGTCGTCCGCATAGAGGACCGCGTCGTCGGTCACGCCGTTGACGTTGCCGCTCGCGTCGGTGTCGAGCACGTCGCGGCCGCCGTCAGCGTCGGTGTACTCCTTCGACGTCGGCAGCGCGCTGCCGTAGCCGTCCTTCGCGGAGAGCTCGCCTCCGGCACCGGCGGTCGCGTGGTCGAGCGTCGTGAACGTGACGGCCGACCACGGCTTGACGGTGACGGTGTAGGTGCCGTCGGCGGCGGGGGTGACCTCGCCGACCGGCTTCAGGTAGTTCGCGTCGTACGCCTGGCCGCCGTCGGCAGCCCGGGTCTCCCACACCTCACCGGTCTGGTCGGCGCCGAGGTTCAGGTCCTTGGCGACGATCCGGTACGTCTTCGTGAACTTCGAGTCGTTGATGATGACGGTCGAGAAGTCCGATGCGTCCGGCGCCGCGAGCGTCGTGTACGACGCTCCGCCGGCGCGCGCACCGCCCGGCGGGTTGCCCGTGCCGAGCTCGCTGCCCGACGCCTTCGGGATGGCCCGCCAGATGCCGGCGGTGTTGTCGGCGTTCTCCCACCCGAGCTTCGCGAACTGGGTGAAGTGCTCGATCACGGCGAGGCCGCCGTCGTAGTACATCCAGCCCGACCACGGGTCACGGGCGTTCACGAGCTCCTTCGACGAGTACTGGAACCCGTCGTAGAACGAGCCGATCGCCGGCTGGAAGATGTTCATGGTGCGCCGTGACGCGTTGAAGCCGGTCGTGACCCAGTTGCCCATCTCGAGCGCGCTGTTGGTGCCGCCGAACTGGGTGCCGAAGCCGCCCTGCTCGTCGCTCGCGTTGTTGTTCGGGCGGTCGGCCGAGCTCGAGAAGGTCGACTGGCCCTCCGAGTTCCAGACCTCCTTGTCGAGCTGCTCGGCGATCTTCTTCATGTTGCCCGCGCTGTCGTCGGCGCTCGAGTAGTGGAAGCCGACGACGTCGACCGCGTCGCGCAGCGACGGGTCGGTGGCCGAGGTCATGGCGTTGCCGAACGAGACGGGCGGCGTGCCGACGGTATCGGCCGCGATCGTCTGGATGGAGCGGTAGAGGTTCTTCTCCTCCTCCGACGCGAAGCCGTTGTTCGGGTCGGATGCGGTCGCGCCCTCGTAGCCCTTCTCGTCGCCGCGCACCCAGCCCGAGAAGTTCTTGTAGAGCTGGATGTTGGGGCTCGAGGTCTCGTTCGTGTCGGGGTTGATCGAGTCGACCATCACCCCGAACTCGCGGTAGGCGGCCAGCACGGTGTTCTTGAACCAGATGTACTGGTCGGCGTCGTTGGCGACCCACGCCGGGCGGTTCCAGCGGAGGAGGCTGAGGTGGATGTCGCCGTGGGCGACGAGCTGCGCGTCGGCGGCGATCTGGAAGCCGGGCTCACGGAGGACGTTGGGGTACTCGTCGCGCGTGCGCATCGTCGATGCGTTCGGGCCGGTCGAGGTGTTGCGGTCGTTGCCCATCTCGATCTTGACGGTGTTCATGATCGGGTGGTCCCCGCCGAACAGCGTCTCGATGAGCTCCCAGTACGCGTCCGGGTGCTGGGACTTGTAGTCGAGCAGCAGCGCGCTCGTCGAGTTCGCCGACAGCACGCCGAAGCCCTTGAACGTGAGGCCGTTCTTGTTCTGCGCTGCCGCCGCGACGTCGGCGCCCGTGACGTTCACGGTGACGGGATCACCCCCCGCCGCCTGGGCCATGGTCGGCACGGCGAGCGGCGCCGCGACCACCGCAGCGGTCACCACCGCTGCCAGCGTCGTGCGCACCCGTCGTGGTCTGCGTCCATCCTTCGGACGAGGCATCCATCCCTGCGACATCGCAGTCTCCGTTTCCCCTGGGGCTTCTCCCGTGCGCTCGCGGACCCGGACCGGCGTCGACGCACGAATGGGGCACGACCGCGTGCCCGCAGCGAAATCCTCTCCCGAGAGGGAGGGATGCCGGAACCAAAACGAACAGGTTCGTTCACTCTTGAACCGATTCGAACACACTTGTACGCTGAGGCGATCATGGAACAGCCCACCGACCCGCCCGCCTTCGGCCTCTCCCGCCGCGAGCACATCCTCGACGAGCTGCGCCGTTCAGGCTCGGTGAGGGTCGCCGACCTCGCGCGCGAGCTCGGGGTGTCCGAGCTCACCATCCGTCGCGACATCGGGCAGCTCGCCGACCGCGGTCTCGTCACCCGCGTGCACGGCGGCGCGACGCTGCGCAGCCGGCTCGACACGACAGTGCCCGCGTCGTCGGGCGCCCCCATCCGGTTCCGGGTCGGGATGGTGGTGCCGTCGCTCAGCTACTACTGGCCCCACATCATGATCGGCGCGCGGGCCGCGGCGACAGAGCTCGGCGTCCAGCTGATCCTCCGGGGCGCGACCTACTCCGTCGACGACCAGCGCCGGCAGATCGCCTCGCTCGTCGAGTCCGGGAGCCTGCACGGGCTCATCGTGGCGCCCGAGACCCTCGGCGCCGACGGGCGCGCGCTGCTGCACTGGCTCGAGGCGCTGCCGATCCCCGTGGTGCTCGCCGAGCGACGCGTGCCGTCCGCGCTCGCGCTCACCCGCCTCGAGTGGGTCACCACCGATCACGTCTTCGGCGGCTCGCTCGCGGCCGACCACCTCGCCTCGCTCGGCCACCACCGCGTCGGCATCCTCACCTCGGCCGGCTCGCCCACCTCATGGCAGCTGCGCCGCGGGTGGGACCGCGCCGTCGAGGGGCTCGGACTCGAGTGCCTCGTCGACGTCGACGCGACGCTCGACGCCCTCGACGGAGTCGCCCGCGAGGCGCTCATCGCCGATGTGCTCGAGCGCTGCCGCGAGACGCGCACCACCGCACTCCTCATCCACAACGACCCGCAGGCGGTGCTGCTGCAGCAGCACGCACGCGACCACGGCTGGTCGATCCCCGAGGACCTCGCGATCGTCGCGTACGACGACGAGGTCGCCGAGAGCGCGGAGCCCGCCATCACGGCGCTGCGACCGCCCAAGCAGCAGGTCGGCCGCCTCGCGGTCGAGACGATGGTCGCCCGCCTCAGCGAGGGCGCGCGGCGCCCGGTGCAGCGCGTGTACCTCCTGCCGGAGCTGCTGCCGCGCGCCTCCACGGTGGGCCCCGCACACTGACCCCTCCCCCCACTTCGACAGGTCAACCGGGGCTCTGCAGGCCCTCCGAACTCAGGTCGATCCTGCGGAGGCGCGGTTGACCTGTCGCAGCGCGTGGCCGGAGGGCGGCAAGGCAGGCTAATTTGCACGAAGTGAGATTGAGTGCAAAACTGCATGATGTGACAGATAGTGCAGAAGGGCTTCGCGAGCGCCGGCGCGCCGAGACCACGCGCACCCTGATCCGGGCCGCACGACGGTTCACGGCCGAGCACGGCCTCGCCGGCTTCACCGTCGAGGAGCTGTGCAGCGAGGCCGCGGTGTCGCGACGCACGTTCTTCAACTACTTCGCCTCGAAGGACGACGCCGTCCTCGGCATCCCTCTGGAGCGATCGGATGCTGCCGCCATCGCCCGGTTCCTCGCCGGCGCCTCCGACGACCCGGGCATCTCACCGAACCTGCTCACCGACCTCGCTCTCCTGGCCGAGGAGCGCTGGCGCGCGCTCGACATCGCCCCCGACACGGTGCAGGACCTGTTCCGCGCGGTCGAGAAGGAGCCCCGCCTGCTCGCGCGCATGCTCGAGCTCGGGTTCGAGGGCGAGCAGTTCGACGCCCGCCTGATCGAGCAGCGCGAGAACCTCCTGTCGGGTGATCTCCGCGCGCAGGTCGCCGCGCAGGTCGTGGGCGCGCTCGTCCGATCCGCCGCCGGCGAGTTCCTGAAACCCGGCAACGCCGAGTCCTTCATCCAGATCTTCGAGCGGCGCATCGGCGCGGCGCGCGACCTCTTCGCCACGCAGACCGCATTGATGGGAACCCCCGAATGACCACCGCCACCGTCCCGACCGCCAAGCCCGGCGGAGAGGCGCCGTTCCTGCTCACGCAGCGGCGCATCTGGATCATCTTCTCCGCCCTCATCGCGGGCATGCTCCTGTCGAGCCTCGACCAGACCATCGTCTCGACCGCGATGCCGACGATCGTCGGCGAGCTCGGCGGCGTCTCGCACCAGGTCTGGATCACGACCGCCTACATCCTCGCGACCACGATCGTCATGCCGATCTACGGCAAGTTCGGCGACGTGCTGGGCCGGCGACGGCTGTTCATGGTGGCGATCGCGATCTTCACCCTCGCGTCGGTGGGCTGCGCGTTCGCCACCGATTTCTGGATGTTCGTGGTCTTCCGCGCGATCCAGGGGCTCGGCGGCGGCGGCCTCATGATCCTCTCGCAGGCGATCATCGCCGACATCGTGCCGGCCGACCAGCGCGGCAAGTACCTCGGCCCGATCGGCGGCATCTTCGGCCTCGCCGCCGTCGCCGGCCCTCTCCTCGGCGGCTTCTTCGTCGACCACATGACGTGGCAGTGGGCGTTCTACATCAACATCCCGGTCGGCATCGCGGCGTTCTTCATCGCCGTGTTCGCGCTCAAGCTGCCGAACAAGAAGGCCGAGAAGCCGATCGACTGGCTGGGCGTGCTGTTCCTGTCGGCCGCGACGACGTGCCTCATCTTCTTCACCGACTTCGGCGGCTCGGCGGACCAGGGGTGGGATTCCGGGGCGACCTGGGCCTGGGGCGCGGGGCTCGTCGCCTCAGCCGGCCTGTTCATCTTCACCGAGTCGCGTGCGGCCGACCCGATCATGCCGCTGTCGATGTTCCGCAACCCGATCTTCATCAACGCCACGGCCATCGGCATGGCGATCGGCATCGGCATGTTCGCGGCTCTCGGCTTCGTGCCGACATTCCTCCAGATGTCGTCGGGCACGTCGGCCGCAGCATCCGGTCTCCTCATGCTCCCGATGATGGTCGGCGTCATGGGCATGTCGATCGCGTCGGGCCTGCTCATCACCAAGACCGGCAAGTACAAGCTGTTCCCGATCGTCGGCACGCTCATCGTCGGCGTCGCGATGGTGCTGATGACCACACTCACCGCGTCGACGCCGATCTGGCTGATCTGCACGTACCTGTTCCTGTTCGGCGTCGGGCTCGGCTGCATCATGCAGGTCGTCGTGCTCGTCGTGCAGAACGCCGTGCCCGCCGCGGATCTCGGAACCGCGACCTCGACGAACAACTACTTCCGCGAGGTCGGGGCCGCGCTCGGCACCGCGGTGTTCGGCACGCTCTTCACGACGCGCCTCACCGAGAACCTGACGAAGGTCTTCACGGATGCCGGCGCCAGCCCCGAGCAGGCGGGCGAGGCGACGTCGAGCATCGACCCCTCGGTGCTCAACTCGCTGCCCGACACGGTCAAGACGGGAGTCGTGGACGCCTATGCCGACGCGCTCGCGCCCGTGTTCTGGTACCTCGTGCCGTTCATCGCGATCGCCTTCGTGCTGGCGCTCTTCCTCAAGCAGATCCCGCTGTCGGACGTCGCCGGGCTCGTCGCGCGCGGCGAGGCGATCGGCGGCGAGGAGGCCGAACGACTGGAAGCCGAACGGCTGAAGGCCGAGCAGCACAGCGCCGCTCCCGCCGGGCGCGCCCGCCGGCGCGCGCGCGAGAAGGATCGCGCCGCGCGGTAGTCAGGCCCCGAACCGGCGCTGCACGTCGCCGTAGCCGAGGGTTCCGTCGAGGAAGCCGAGCGTGCCGGTCTCGAGCAGCTCGTGGCCGGCATGCTCCACGGCGGAGAGCGCCGCACGGGCGAGGCTGCCGCCCACGCTCACCCGCGTGACGCCGAGAGAGAAGAGCATGGGCGCGGGGATGACCGGTGCCACCAGTCCGGCGACGACGTTGAGGGGTGCGGGGATCTCCGCGACGAGCCGGCGGATGGTGTCCTCGTCCGTGACGCCCGGCACGAAGACGCAGTCGGCTCCGGCCTCGACGTAGCGCTGCGCGCGCTCGACAGTCTCGGCGAACGGATCCTCGGCCGTGCCGATGAAGTACGCGTCGGTGCGCGCGTTGAGCACGAAGCTGCCCGCCGGCGCGGCGGCACGCGCGGCGGCGAGGCGCTCCGCCGCCTCCTCGACCGGGAACAGGGCGCCCGCGACGGCGTCTTCGATGTTGCCGCCGACGACCCCGAGCTCCGCGGCGAGCGCGACGGTGCGGCCGACCTCCTCCGGCGTGTCCCCGTACCCCGCCTCGAGATCCGCGCTCACGGGCACGCCCACCGAGGCGGCGATCTCCGCGACGCGTTCGAACATGACGGCCGGGTCCAGCGCTCCCCCGTCGGGCACGCCGTACGACCACGCGATGCCCGCGCTCGTGGTGGCGATCGCGGGGAAGCCGACCTGCTCGAGGATGCGCGCGGTACCGGCATCCCACGCGTTGGGGATCACGAATCCCGGACCAGAGTGGAGCGCGAGGAACTCCGAGGCTTGCTCTGCCGACACGAGCCGTCCTTCCGTGAAGACCACCGCTCAGTCGTCGAGCCGCTGTCCGAGTTCGATGATGAGGCCCTCCGGCCCGCGCACGTAGCAGACGAGCCACACGTCCTCGTAGTTCACGAGCTCCGCCATGGTGTCGTACCCGGCGGCACGGACCTTGGCGACAGGCCCTCGACATCGTCGACGCGGTAGGCGAGATGGCGCAGGCCCAGCGTGTTCGACGGGAGATCGCCGACGGAAGCCGGGCTCTCCGGCCGCAGGAACTGCGAGAGCTCGATCGCTCCGGAGCCGTCGGGTGGGGTGAGGAACACCATCTCGACGTCGGTGCCCGTGAGCCCGTTGACGCGATCCGCCCACGGGCCGCCGATGCGAGCCTTCTCGCCGCGGTGGAATCCGAGCATCTCGAGGAACCCTGCCATCGCCTCCAGATCCTCGACGATGAGGCCGATGTGCTCGAAGCTGCGGACACCCACCCTCGCGACCTTAGGCGCCCGACGGCGTCGGCGGTACCCCCGCGACCACCTGGATGGTGTCCAGCGTCGGGTCCGCGGCGTACGCGATGCGGCCGCCGTCGCGCCTCGTCTCGCGCAGCGCGTCCAGCGCGCCCGCTGTGACGACCTCACCCGGGGCGAGCACCGGCACACCGGGCGGGTAGGGGGCGATGAGTTCCGCGCACACGCGTCCGATCGCGGCCTCGGCGTCGACGGTCTCGTGCGTGGCGAAGAAGGCCTCGCGCGGGGTCAGGGCGGGTCGCGACTCCACCGACCACGCCGCCGAGGGCGTGACGGGGCGAGGGATGCCGCGATGCCGGCCGATCGCGGCGGTCAGCGCCTCGACGAGGCCCGAGAGAGAACGCTCGTCGTCGGCGACGGTGACCAGCGGCACGAGCACGTCGCGGTCGGCCATCTCGAGCGTGATGCCGTCGGCGAGGAGCTCGTCCTCGATCGTGTGGCCGTGCGCGCCGGTGCCCACGATGAGCAGCACCAGCTTCGCCGGATCCACTTCGAGCGCACCATCGCGATGGCCCGCCGGACGCCCCTCGAGCACCGTCACTCCCTCGATGGCGGAGAGCCGCCGGCGAGCCTCGGCCACCAGACCGACGAGCCGCCCGACAAGCTCCTCGCCGTCGCGCTGCAGCATGGCGCGCGAGGCGTCCGTGCTCGCGAGGATCGCGCCGGCGGAGCTCGTGGTGTGGGATGCCTCGAACCCGCGCTGCAGCCGGTCGGGGTCGAGCAGCCCGCCGTCGCGCGTCGTGCGCGCGAGCAGCAGCGCACCCTGGCTCCAGGCGGGGAGCGTCTTGTGGGCGCTCGTCACGAGGGCATCGGCACCGCGCTCGAGCGCGTGGGCGGGAACGAGGGGCGAGAAGCCGAAGTAGGCCGCCCAGGCCGCGTCGACGACGAGCGGTACCCCTGCGGCGTGCGCCGCATCGGCCAGTCCGGCGATGTCGGACAAGGTGCCGACGTACGACGGGTCGCCGATCAGCACGCCGCAGGCGTCGGGGTGCTCGGCGAGCGCCGCCCTCACCGCGGCGACCGGCACGGCGCCCGGCAGCCCCGTCGCGGCGTCGATCTCGGGCCGCACCCACACGGGGCGGAGTCCGGCGAAGACGATGCCGAGCAGCACCGATCGGTGCAGCGTCCGCGAGACGACCACCGGCTGCCCGGGTCGGCCGAGCGCGAGCACCGCCGCCTGGTTCGCATGCGTGGAGCCGCCGACCGACAGGCGGCACCAGTCGACGCCCCACGCCTCCGCCGCCTGCGCCTCGGCGGCGGCGAGCAGCCCGCGGCTCTGCTTCATCGTGTCCAGGCCGGCGAACAGCGGCGCGTCGCCGCGGACGATGTCGCCGAAGAGATCGCGCCGGTGCTTGTGACCCGGGATGCTGAACGGCGCGACGTCACCCGCCTCGACGTCACGCTGGAACTCCAGCCACGCCGCGAGCAGCGGGGCGTCGGCGGCGTAGCCGCGCGGGTCGCGCGGATCGCCCTCGGTCATGCGCCACCCTCCAGGAATCGGCCGACGGCGTCGGCGACCGCGACCGGGAACCTCTCGAGCTGGCCGAGGTCGACCCACTCGTCTACGGCGTGCAGCCCGCCGCCCACGGGTCCGCACACGACCGTCGGCACGCCCGCCTCCTGCCACAGCGCCGATTCCATCCAGTAAGGCGCTCCGACGCGCGCCGCCGTCGAGCCGCCGGCCGCGGCGAGGGCCGCGGAGAGCTCGTCGGCGAACTCGGACGCCGGGCCCGCGGCATCCATCTCCCACGCGTCCCGCGAGAGCGTGAGCCTCGTGTGTGCGGTGAGGCCCGTCGTGGCGGACACCACCGGCTCGACGAGCGCCCGCACCTCGTCGAGCGCGTCGGCGGGCGATTCCCCCGGCAGCGTGCGCCGCTCGACGACGACGTGCGCCGACGCCGCCACGGTGAACGGCGCGGTGCCGGCGCGAGCAACGGTCGCCATGAGCGAGCCGGAGGGGATCAGCGGATGCTGCGGCCGCCGTTTCAGCGCGTCGTCGGCCGCGCGGATCCCGGTGAGGAGATCACCGAGCCCGCGCATCGCGTCGACGGCGGCCTCGGGCTGCGAGGAGTGCGCCGCCCGGCCGCGGAGCACCACCTCCACCACCGCGTAGCCGCGGTGCGCGATCGCCAGGTCGAGCCACGTCGGCTCGGCGACGAGGCAGAGGTCCATGCGCTGCCCACGCGCGGCGAGGTCGTGCAGCACGGCCTCGGCGCCGACGCTGGCGTCCTCCTCGTCGGCGACGAGAGCCACGATGATCGTGCCCGGCGCGTCGACCGCGGACAGGTGCTCGGCGGCGATCACGAGGCCGGCCACCCCGCCCTTCATGTCGCTCGCGCCCCGGCCGTACAGATGGTCTCCATCGATCCGCGCCGCGAACGGATCCGTCATCCCCTCGACCCCGACCGTGTCGAGGTGCCCGTTCAGCACGACCGTACGCCCGGGCCGCGAACCCGTGCGGGTCGCGACCAGGCTCACGCGGCGGGGGTCCGACGCGGCGGGCATCAGCCGAACGTCGTAGCCGGCCGTCCCGAGCCGGTCCGCGAGGAACGCCGCGATCCCCGCCTCGCCCGGCGCATCGGGCACGAGACTCGGGCTCACCGAGTCGATGCCGATCAAGGCCACGGCGAGGTCGACGGCGGCATGACCGAGGTCGGGTGCATCCACGAGGACGACCCTAGCGGTGGGTGTGGACGCCGATGCGGCTCAGCCGAACAGCTCGAGCAGGCGCACGCACTTGGGCGGATCGAGCGTGAGGCCGCGCCGAAGCCCCCACAGCAGGTACGACATGCTGCGCACCAGCACCCAGCGACGCGCGCGCTCCGACGGCACACCGGCCGCGTCGACGAACCCGTCGAACGCGGCGAACACCGCGGCGTCGGAGTCGAGCTCGTCCAGCCGCGACCACAGCACGCGGCCGATGTCGTACTCGGGGTCGCCGCGCAGCAGCACCGGGTCGACCACCGTCCAGGGCAGCCGGCCCCCGGCGAGGACCTGCGCGAAGTGCAGGTCGCCGTTGACGGACACCGACTGGTCGGGCGTGGAACCGAGAACGGATGCTGCCGCCACCGCGGCGTCGAGGGCTCGCGGCGGCGTCGGCCCGGCGAGGGCCTCCCATTCCGCCGGGAACGCCGTCGTCGCCTCCGCCGCGATGTCCCGTGTGCGGGGCGCGTCGGCCGGCGCGGGAACCGCGAGCACCCGCGTGAGAATGCCCAGCGTCGCGATGGCCTCGTGCACCGGTTCGGTCTGCAGCGTGCGGGTGGGATCGAGGCGTTCGAGAAGAGAGGCTCCGGACCCGACGTCGGCGTCCAGCAGCCGGACGACGCCGCGGCCGTCCCAGTGCGCGAGGGCGGCCGTCTCCGCGGCGACGTCGTCGCCCGGCGGCGCGAGCCTCAGCACCGCGCGCTCCTCCTCGCGCCGCACCGGCACGACGAGAGCGTTGGATCCGTGGGCGACGACGCCGTCGAGCTCGAGGCGCCAGCGATCGCACTGCCGGTCGACCAGATCGGGGAGGCGGTCGAGCCACTCCCGCCCGGCCACGTCGTACCGCCACCGCGGCATGTCGCGGAACGAGAGCGGCACGACGATCACCGGCTCAGCGTAGACGGTGGCGCGGCCGGGGCTACACTGCGGGCATGGCGGACGCGCCCGCGTATCGGATCTGGCCGCCGGTGGCGCTCGGGGTGCCGCTCGTGGCCGGATGGATCCTCACGGCCGTGGTGGATGACCCGGTCGCGCTTCCCGTCGGACCGTCACGGGTGATCGCGCTCGTGCTCATCGTCGCGTTCGCCCTGTGGAACGGCTGGGCACTGTGGCTCATGGCCCGGCACCGCACCGCCCTGCTGCCGGGCGGCGCGACCAGGACGATCCTCGACCGCGGTCCGTTCCGGGTCAGCCGCAACCCGCTCTACCTCGGTCTCATCGCGCTCGACATCGCCCTGGCGCTGCTGTGGCCGTCGTTCTGGGCCCTCGTGCTCACTCCCCTCGGGGTGGCGGCCCTGTGGTGGGGCGCGATCGCGCCGGAGGAGCACTACCTCCGCGAGAAGTTCGGCGCCGAGTACGACGATTACCGCGCACGGGTGCGCCGCTGGCTGTAGCCGGCCGGTTCAGCCGTCCGAGCTCGAGGGCGAGGGTGTGGGTGCGGTAGCCGCCTCCTGCAGATCGGAGATCGCCTTCTCGAACGCGGCGATGGTCGCAGCATCCACCGTCCCCGTCGGCTCGACGCCCAACTCGGTCTGGAACGCCTGCACCGCCGCGGTGAGCTCGGGCGTCCAGACGCCGTCGACCGGGCCGTCCCAGAAGCCTACGAGCTTGAGCGTCTGCTGGATCGCGGCCGTCGTGGCGACCGACTCCTGCGCGGCCGCTCCGCCCAGTTCTGCCAGCTTCGCCTGCAGCGCCTCGGCGGTCGCCTTGTCGACGGTTCCGGTGACCGGGAGCCCCGCAGCCTTCTGCAGATCCTCCACGGCCTGGACGGTCAGCGGGCCGTAGACGCCGTCGACGGTGCCCGTGTAGTAGCCCGCGACGAGCAGGTCCTGCTGCAGCGCCGACGTGTACGCGCGGACCGCGGCCTCGGCCTGCACGGCCTGCTCGTCGGTGAGGCAGCCGGCGTCCGCGAACAGCGCGAGCCAGGCCATCTCGAGCGCGACCGCGGCGCTGTTGAACTGCTCGGCCGCGTCCTTCAGGGGTGTGTCGTCGGTGATGGATGCCTCGGCCGATGCGAGGTCGGATTCCGCCTGCTTCACCCGCTCGACGGACGCGGTCGGCGCCAGCGGGGTGCTCGAGGGTTCGGCGGGCGCGGGTTCGGTCGGCGTGCCCGTCGGACCCGCCTCCGCCTCGGCGAGCGCGATCTGCGCGTCGACGAGCTCCTGCTGGGCGTCGTACAGCGCCTGGTTCGCGGTGACGGCCGCCTCGGCGCTGTCGACCACGTCCTGCCGCGGCGCGGCGAGGTCGGCGCCCGCGTTGCGGACGTCGCCGACAGTCGGAGCGGTGTCGTTGAGCACGTCGCCGTAGCTGTCGAGCGCCTCGATGTAGTCCTTGCTCGCGCCGCAGAACGCGCCCGACGCCGTGGTGAGCTCGGTCTGCGCCTCGGCGACCGCCTTCTCCTTCGCCGACACCTGGGCTTTCGCCCGCTCGACCGGGTCGGCCTCGGCGGCGCATCCGGCGAGCACCACGGCCGCGACCGTGCCCGCGACGACGATGGCGCCCAGCCGCGCCGACAGCCTGGTGCGAAGCGTCTCCACGTCGCGCCCCCTTCTGAACCGAAGCATGTGAGCCACATCATGGCACCGCCAACCGTCTCGACGCGTCATGCGGATCGCGTGAGTGCCACCGGTGTCGGCGAGGACCGCACTGGACCTCCGCAGTATCCGACCCGGTCACGCCTCCCGCAAGAGACCGCTGCTGCCCATCAGCCGCGTCGGCGTGAGGACGATCGTGACCCGGAGCGGGTTCACGCGGGGCTGGCGGTACCGCTCGGCGTAGAGGGCGACCGCGAGCGCGACCTCGTCGGGGTCATCATGGACGGTCGCGGTGCCCTGGAACGAGAGCCAGCGCGCGCCGTCCACCTGGCTGATCGTGGCGGTGCCGTCGCGGCGCACGTTCCGGACCTTCTGCGAGTCGCGCGACGTGATGATCCGCAACAGCCCGTCGTGGAGAGTGAAGCCGACCGCGACCGCGTGGATGCCGCCCCACGGCGCCAGCGTCGAGAGGGTGCCGATGTGCCGTTCGCGCACGAACTCGATGCCCGCCTCCGACAGTTCCCGCACCCTCCCACGCTACCGGCCGGATGCGCCCGCACGCGCCGGGGCTCCCGATCGCGGCGCGGAGAATCTACAGTTCGATGAGGGACGCGCACGGCGCCTCCAGTCCCCGGAGGAGGCAGCAGAGATGGTGACCAGCATCCCGCTCTCGAGCGGAACACGGATGCCGCAGCTCGGCCTGGGCGTGTACCTCGTCACGGACGTGGCCGTGTGCGAGGCGAGCGTGAAGTCCGCTCTCGAGTCGGGGTACCGGCTCATCGACACCGCGGCCATCTACCGCAACGAGCGGGCGGTGGGACGCGGCATCCGTTCGTCCGGAGTCCCGCGCGAGGAGATCTTCCTCACGACGAAGCTGTGGCCCTCGGACTACGGGTACGACAAGGCGCGCGCCGCGACCGGCGGCGCGCTCGAACGGCTCGACTGCGGCCCCCTCGACCTGCTGCTCCTTCACCAGCCCGTCGGCGACGTGATGGGCGCATGGCGGGCGATGGAGGACGCGGTCGACCAGGGCGTCGTGCGCGCCATCGGGGTGAGCAACTTCGCGGTGTCCGACCTGGAGCGCCTGCTTCCGGCGGCGCGGATCCCACCCGCGGTGGACCAGGTGGAGCTGCACCCGCATTGGCAGCAGCCGGACCTGCTCCCCTACCTGGTCCAGCACGCGATCGTCCCCGAGGCGTGGTACCCGCTCGGTCACGGGTCGACGAAGCTCCTCGCGGAACCCGCGGTCGTGGGGGCTGCGGCCGCGCACGGCAAGTCGGCGGTCCAGGTCATCCTGCGCTGGCACGTGCAGCGCGGGTTCGTGGCCATCCCGAAGTCGACCAACCCCGCGCACATCGCGGCGAACATCGACGTGTTCGACTTCGAGCTGAGTCCCGCCGAGATGGCCGGCATCGACGCGCTCGGCAAGGACCGCCCGATGTTCCGCCTCCCCCGCTGGATGATGGCGGCGACCATGCCCCTCGCCCGCCCGCGGCCGCTCGCGTAACCGCGCGCCGAGGGCGCGGTGAGAGTCGTCCGTCTGCCCATCGATCACCGCCGCCCTTCGGGTCTATCGTTCTCGCATGACGACGACTCCGCCCGGATGGTACGACGACGGCCACGGCGCGAACCGCTGGTGGGACGGCACCCGCTGGACGGAGCATGTGGCGGGTGCGGATGCCTCGGCCGCGGCGCCCGCTGCGCCGCCCGGCGCGCTCGCCGACGGGGTTGCTCAGGACGGGTCAGCGGTCACCACGGTCGCGGCGCCCCCGGAGCCGAAGAAGTCGAGCCGCTGGGTCGTGTGGGTCGTGGTCGGTGCGGTCGTGCTCGTCCTGCTGATCGGCGCCGCCGTCGCGATTCCGCTGCTGACCTTGGGCGCCGCGCGCCTCGGCGGCCTCGCCGGCGGAGGGACGCCTGCCGATGCCGATCAGAAGGCGGCCGTCGCCGCCGTGGAGCTGTACGACGACGCGTGGCAGGACGCGGACTGCGGGGCGTTCATGGCCGCGACAACCGAAGCGTTCCGGGCGCAGGCGGGACTCGCCGACTGCTCCGCCTTCGAGACCGAGGCCGAATCGTTCGGCGACGCCGTCGAAGACTACGAGGTGGAGGTGACGGATGTACGCGACACCGATGATGCGATCGTCGTGAGCACCACCGAGACCTACAGCCGGCTGGTCGACGAAGGCGGCAACCCCCTCGATGAGGCCGTCGACGAATCCATCGACTGGCAGTACACGGTCGTCGCCGATGGAGACGATTGGCTCATCGACCACCTCGAGTGAGCGGAGGTGGTGCCCCCGCGCAGGCAGCGGACTATGATCCGGCCATGGGGAGCTCTGGGGGCTCGCGGACGGGTGGCATGGGTGCCTTCCCGCGCCTGCGGGCGGGAACAGTGATCGCTGTCGCCGCGCTGGTGATGTCAGGCCTGATCGCGTCGCCGGCGTCAGCCGCGACCGGCCTGCCGGCGGGATCGACCCGACATGCTGTCGCGGCACCGTCGCCTTCGTCGGGAGCCGGCAACGAGGCCGACGCGATGGCCACCGTCGCCCAGTACGAAGAGGCGTTCGCAGAACAGGACTGCGACCTCTTCGTGCAGGTCACCACCCAGCGGTTCCGCGACCGCATCGGTCTCGTCGACTGCGACTCGTTCACGAGGAACGCGCAGGGCCGCGCGGAGGCGCTGGACTCCATCTCGGTGGAGCCCGTGTCTGCCGAGGGAAGGGGCCGCACCAAGATCGCCGCCCTGGTGCACACCACGGTCACGAGCCACGTCGACGAGAACGGGCAGCCCACCACGGATCCCGTGACCTCGGAGCACGACTTCCGGTATCACTTCGTCCACTACGACGGAGCATGGAAGCTCGATGCCGTCCATGATGTCCCGGGCGGGCGCAACGACGGCGAAGTGACGGAGGAGGAGCAGCAGGCGGTGGCGCGGATGATGGTCGACTGGCGCGCGGCCTATACCGCCGGCGACTGCGACGCATTGCTCGCTTCGACGACAGCGGGTTACCGAGAGGAGATGGGGTGGACCGTCTGCCCCACCTTCCAGCAGTTCATCTCCGACCAGAACGCGTACTGCCCCATGGACGTGCACCAGGAGGACATCCGCTCCCACACCGCCGTCGACTCGCACGTCGGCGAGATCATGCTCGACGTGGTGCAGGTGTGCACCCTCGACACGGATGAGTTCGGCGAGCCGATCGATCCGCCGTACGAGGCGGGTGCGCCGTACCGGTACCACCTCGTCGAGGACGACGGCGACTGGCGCATCGCCGAGGGGGACAACGGCGCCGCGGCCGAGGACGAACCGGCGAACGAGAACGAGAGGGCCGCCGTCGACGCGATCCGCGGCTACAACCAGGCGTGGGTCGAGGCCGACTGCGACGCCTACATGGCGACGACGACCGAGTCCTTCCGCATCGCGCTGAACGTGAACGGGTGCGCGGGCTTCGCTCCCGCAGCACGCAGATACTCGGAAGGAGTGGCGAACTTCGAGAACACCCCGACCGACATCGAGCGACCCTCGATGCAGAGCATGCAGATCAAGGTGCACGAGACCTACGACTCGCTGACCGACGTCGACGGCCAGCCGCTCGAAGAGCCCTTCCTCGTCGACGAGTACTGGGTCTACACGCTCCTTCTCGTCGACGGCGCGTGGGTGATCACCGAGTCCGTGATGCTCGTCTGAGCAGGCTCAGGCGGTGCGGGTGCCGACGATGGTCGACGGCGGGAACGGCCCCGCCTGGGCCGTGCCCGTGAGCCGGTCGCCGATGACGTGCAGCGTGACGGCGAGCGACATCGGCAGCGGGGCGACGAGGTCGAGCGTGAATTCGGCCGTGTCGCCCGAGGCCGTGCCGCCTCGGATCGCGATCGGCCCGGTGGGGCCGATCGCTGTGCCCGAGAGTGAGGTCCCGACCGTCGTCAGCGTGACGTCGAAGTGGTGGGATCCCGCGAACGTCGCGACCTCGATCGCCCACTTGCCGTCGATAGCTGCCACGCCGACCTCACCTTCGTCCTGACGGCCACGCGACCGTCGAGGCCATTCTGCTCGGCTCGGGGGCCTTCGCGCGACCGCCACCACCGATGCCGCGGGTCTTCCTCGAGGGCATCACAGGCGGACCGGCCGCGCCGGGTGCTCAGCGAGTGGGCATCCAGACGCGCATGGCTCCGGGGGCGCGGTTCGCCCACCGGAAGTACGGGATGGCGCGGACCGGGCCGAGGTCCGCGGCGGCGGGGTCGGCGAGGTCGGACGAGTACAGCCCAGCCGTCGACCGGAGCACCCGGCCGCCCGGGATCTCGAGCGTCGTCGCACGCAGGTGGTCATCGACACCGGCTTCGACCGCGACCGGCGCCTCGGGGATGACGACATCTTCGAGGCGGATGCCCTCCGGAAGGTCCGCCTGCTCGAGGCAGTAGTACACCGGGCCACGCCGCAGCGCGACGGTCCCGCGCGCTCCGTCCACCCACGGGTGCGCCTTCTCGAACACCGGCTCGACCGGGATCACGATCTCCACGGAGCGGGCTCCGGCGGGAACCTCGGCATACCCGGGCCCCACGCTGTGAGCCGCCGCGCCGTCGACGGACAGCGTCGCGCCGACGGCCCAGGCCGGAATGCGGAACTGGGTCGCGCGGGTGGTGGGCGCGGAGAACGAGATCCCCACGTGCGAGCTCCAGGGGAAGTCGGTGTCGACCGTGGCGGTGACGCCGGTCTCGATGTCGTACTCCCCTGCTGCGTAGAGGTGGAACTGCGTCGCGTCGTCGGTCTCGGTGACGAGGTACGCGTTCAACGACGACAGCAGCCGCGCCAGGTTGGGCGGGCAGCAGGCGCAGAAGTACCAGTCCAGGCGGGCGGAGGGCGCATCCTCCTCGTGGGTGTGCCCGCTGCGCAGCTGCAGCGGGTTCGAGTAGAAGTAGGCCTTGCCGTCGAGCGACGTCGACACCGCGATCGCGTTGTAGAGACCCCGTTCGATCTCATCGGCGTACCGGCCGTCGGCGTCGAGCAGCAGCATCCGCCAGTTCCACTGCAGGTTGGCGATCGCGGCGCAGGTCTCCGAATAGGCGCGGTCCGCGGGCAGCTCATACGGATCCCCGAAGGACTCTCCGCGGTGACGGGATCCGAGGCCGCCGGTGACGTACTGCTTCTCCTGGTGCACGCTGTCCCACAGGCTCATCAGGGCGTCTGCGTACCCGGAGTCCGAGTCGTCGAGCTCGAGGTCGGCGACGCCCGCGAGCAGGTAGAGCTGGCGAACCGCGTGGCCGGTCGCCTCGCGGGCCTCACGGACCGGGCTGTAGTCCTGATAGTAGGCACCGCCGAACTGCCCCTCGCCGATGCTGCGATACCCGCGCAGCTCGACCATCCGGCGAGCCAGTTCGCGGTGGCGTCCGTCTCCGGTCAGGCGAGAGAGCTCGACGAGCGCCGTCTCGATCTCGGGGTGCCCGTCGATATCGTCGCGCCCGTCCTCCCCGAAAGTCTGGTGCACGAGTTCGACGTAGCGCAGGGCGATGTCGAGGAGCTCGGTGCGCCCGGCGTATGCCCACGGGATCGCCGCTTGGATCAGATGGCCGAGCTTGTACATCTCGTGGCCCTGTGCCAGGTCCGTGAACCGTTCGCCGGCTCGCGGCCCCTGGTAGTAGCTGTCGAGGTATCCGTCCTGTTCCTGCACCGCCTCAAGCAGGCGCACCGCGTCGTCGACGAAGGGCAGGAAGACGGTGACGTTGCCGCGGACGGCCTCCCAGCCGATCGCCTCGAGGGTCTTGTAGAGATCGGAATCCGCGAACAGCGGTCCCCGGAACTCCGCGTCACTCTCCCCCACGAGACGGCGGAGGTTGTCGATCACGCCGCTGGACTCCAGCTGCTCGATGCAGTGGGGGATCGTCTCTTCGCGATTGACCCGCTGCCAGTCACCCAGGAAGCCGCCGCCGAGCCGCACGCGGCGGACGTCGAACGGGCGGCGAGCCGTCGCACGGGCCGGGACGGACGGAGCAGCGAGAGTGGCGGTAAGGCTGGCCATGATTCTCCTCATCGAGCGGTGTGTGGTAGTACACCGGTGCACAAGCGGAACGAGGATCGATAGTACACCGGTGTACGACATGTGCAAGCGACAATCTCTGCGCACCGTGAAGGGGGTCTAGACCGAGTCGCGGCGCACGACGCGGTGCCCGGCGACGAGCACCTCGGGTTCGAGGTCCGCTGTGCCGAGCCGCTCCGCGAGCCGAGCGACCGCGCTCTCGGCGATCCAGTCCCGCCCGGAATCGAGGGTCGTCAACGGCGGGTAGGCCAGGGCTGCTTCCTGGACGTCGTCGAACCCGACGACCGAGACGTCGTCGGGGATGCGCAGACCCCGGCGCTGCAGTTCGTTCAGTGCTCCCAGAGCGAGCGAGTCGTTGAACCCGAACACCGCGTCGAACGCGATCCCCCGCTCGATGACGTCGGCGATGGCGTCGGCGCCCGACCGGCGATTCCAGGGGATCGGGCCGACGAGGAGGTCGTCGTCCTGACCGATCCCGGCTTCGGCGAGCGCCCTCGCGTAGCCGGCATAGCGCAACGCCGCCGCTGTCGGGAGATCCGACCGCTCCATGCCCAGCGCCACGATCCGGCGTCGCCCGCTCTCCAGGAGGAGGCGGGTCATCTCGTAGGCGCCGTCGACGTTGGAGACGGTGACGAAATCGAATCTGCCGCCGTGGACGCGATCGCCGATCAACACCATCGGGACGTCCAGGGTGGACGATTCGATGTCGCCGGCATCGAGCGCGATCGGATGGAACAGGAGCCCGTCGAAGAAGCGCCCGTTCTCGCCGCGGAGGATCGCGAGCTCCCTGTCGTGATCGCCGTCCGTGACCTCGACCACCACATTCAGCCCGCGTCGCTGCGCCGCGGACACGACCGCCTGCGCCAGCTCGGCGAAGTAGGGGTGCGCGATCTCGGGAATGGCGAGCGCGATCGTCCCGGTGCGTCCCGAGCTCAAGTTCCGCGCCGAGATGTTCAGTTTGTAGTTGAGCTCGCCGACGGCCGCCTCGATCCGCGCCCGGGTCTCGGGTCGGATGTACGGATACCCGTTGAAGTAGTTGGAGATGGTCTTCTTCGAGACTCCGGCCAGACGGGCGACATCCGCCATCGTGGGTGCACCCATCCGAACCTCCTGCCGTTGCGCACTCATTCATAGCATCCGCGCTCCGGAGGACGGCCCACCCGCTGCGACGGCGGCGCACGGCACGACGGCATGGCCTCAGTGCGTCGCGACGTGCTCGACCGCCTTGTCCGGCGAATAGATGTCCAGGATGTTCCAGTGACCGGTGGTCGGCGTCGGCACGTTGACCATCGACACGTCGATCACGACGGGTCCGCCGAGGGCGATCGCGCGTTCGAGCGCCGGGCGGAACTCCGCCGCGGACTCCACCTTGATGCCGGTGATCCCGTACGCCCGCGCGATCGCCGCGAAGTCGGTGTACATCGGGTCCTCGGCGCTGCCGAACACCGTCCCGTAGGTGGTGTCGAAGGCGGCCTTCTCGAGGCCCGCGATCGTGCCGAAGGCGTTGTTGTTCATCACCACCCACACCACGGCGACGTTCTCCTCGCGGGCGGTGGTGAGCACGGCCGGATTCTGACCGAATCCGCCGTCCCCCACCAGGGAGACGACGACGCGGTCCGGGCTGGCGATCTTCGCTCCGACCGCTGCCGGGGCCCCGAAGCCCATCGTGGCGAAGCCGCCCGGCGTGAGGAACGTACCCGGCGTGAGGATGTCGAACTGCTGCCCCACGCCGTTCTTGTTCCAGCCGACGTCGGTCGTGATGATCGCGTCGTCCGGCAGGACGTCGCGCGTCTCGGAGAGGATGCGCTCCGGTCGCATGGGCCAGGCATCGGAAGCCTGAGCCGGGGCGTTCTCGCGCTTCACCGCAGACCTGCTCTCGGCGATCTTCGCGCGAAGTCCATCCCGTCCCACCCCGGTCGGCGCGAGCCGGCGTGCGACCCGGACCAGCACGGCGAGCGCCGACTTGAGGTCTGCGAGCGCGCCGACCTCGAGCGGATAGTTGCGCCCCAGCTCGGCGGGATCGATGTCGATCTGCATGAGCCTGGTGGCAGGGATGTCGAAGGTGTACTCCGCGTACCACGAGCTCGAGTCTGCCTCCGCGAACCGCGTCCCGAGCGCGAGGATCCAGTCGGCCGTGCGGGTCGTCTCATTGGTGAACGCCGTCCCCCAGAATCCCGTCATGCCGAGGACGAGAGGGTTGTCGTCCGGCACCGCCCCCTTGCCCATCAGGCTGTGCGCGATCGGGAGCGAGAGCAGCTCAGCGAACTCGGCGAGCTCGGCCGAGGCATCCGCCGCGATGATCCCGCCGCCCACGTACAGCACGGGCCGCTCGGCATCGAGCAGGTTGCGCACGATCCGCTCGGCTGCGGCCTCATCGAGGCTGGGCTTCGCGAGCGCGCGGGTGCTGCCGACCACCTTGTCGAACGACGCGATGTCGACCTCCGCCGAGAAGACGTCCATGGGCACGTCCACGAGCACGGGACCCGGGCGCCCGCTCTCGGCCAGGGTGAAGGCCTTGTCGAGCACCTCCGCGATCAGGTGGGGCTGGTCGACGCGCCACGCGCGCTTCACGAACGGCCGGTAGATCTCGTACTGCGCGGCGTCGGCGTGGAGGTTGATCTCCTGGTGGGGGTGCTTCCCGAAGTAATGGGTGGGCACATCGCCGGCGATGACCACGAGGGGGATGGAATCGAGGGCAGCGTTCGCGACCCCGGTCGCCGCGTTCGTCAGACCGGGGCCGAGATGGGTCAGCACCACACCCGCACGCTTGGTCACCCGCGCGTAGCCGTCCGCGGCGTGCGCGGCGATCTGCTCGTGCCGGACGTTCACGAAGGAGATGCGGTCGCTCTTCTCGAGCGCCGCGAGCAGGGCGATGTTCGTGTGACCGCACAGCCCGAAGACATGCTCGACATCACGGGCCTCCAGGTACCTGACGATCTGGTTCGAGACCAGGTCCTTCATGACGTTCTCCTTCTTGCGTCGCCGTTGACGGGGACCGATCGGCGCGCCGGTCCCGTGTACGTGTATCCGATCGATGGGGGCACCGGCCCCTTGATGCGTCCGCCCTGGGTCATCTGCTCGACGGCGTGGGCGAGGATCCCGACCGACCGGGAGAGGATGAAGACGCCGCGCCCGAGTTCGGGGGTGAAGCCGAGCTCGCAGTAGATGACAGCCGTGACACCGTCCACGTTCATGGGGATCCGCCGCGGCCTGCCGTCGCTGATCGCGTCCTCGACTGCGCGCCCGATCGCGGCGAACCGGCCGGCGACCACACCGTCCGCTGCCGCCGCGTCGACCAGCGACAGCAGCCGCGGCGTGCGCGGGTCCAGCGGATGGAATCGATGGCCGAAGCCCGGAACATACGTCATCCCCGCATCGCGGTGGCGACGCAGCACGGCCCGCACGGCCTGATCGACCCCGCCCGCAGCCTCGGTCTCGGCATCGATCTCGAGGTACAGCTCCATGCACTGCTGGCCCGGCCCGCCGTGGATGTCGTCCAGCACGTTGATGGCAGAGGCCATCGCGCCGTTCACGGGGGCACCGCAGGTCGTCGCCATGCGGGCGATCGCGATCGAGGGCGCCTGCGGGCCGTGGTCGACCGACGCGACCAGCGCCGACTCGAGCAACGCCGTCTCGGCCGGCGAGGGCAGTTCCCCGCGCAGCATGAGCCAGATGGTGTCGACGAAGCCGACGCCGCCGATGAGCTCCTGGATCGGGTACCCGCGCAGCGCGATCTCTCCAGGACGGATGTCGATGATGTCGGTCTGCCACCACCGCCGCGCGTCGTCGAGCACCTCCTCCGAGCCCTGTCCCGGCTCGCGAGCGGGCGAGGTCATGACGCGACCCCCGCCGCGTGCGGCGACTCGAGCGCGGCATCGTAGAAGTCGCCGAACAGCTCCTCGTCTGACGGGCGGTCCTCGGGGATGGTGCGAGAGACCCACGTCGTGTTCAGGTAGTGACGCAGCGAGACGTTCTCGGAGGTGATGTTGCCTCCCCACGTGCCGCAGCCCATCGACGAGGTCATTGGCATGCCGTTCGTGAACGCGCCGGCGTTGGCCTTCGAGTTCGGCTGGCGCACCATGATCCGCGACACCGGCATGTGCCGCGCGAAGTAGTCGATGTGCGCGTCGTCGGTCGAGGCGATGCCGCAGGAGTGGCCCTTCCCGCCGATCTCGTAGAGCCGCCGGGCCTCCTCGACGCCGTCCTCGAAGCCGCCCTCGTAGGCGTGCACCGCCATGAGCGTGGTGAGCTTCTCCTTGCAGAACTGCCTCTCTTCGGCGATCCCGTCTCCCTCCACGAGGATGAACCGGCTCTCCGCGGGGATCTCGAACCCGGCGGCTCGCGCGAGCTCCTGCGGCGAGATCGCGACGGTGTCGGGGAGCCGATGCCCCTCTTCGTCCCACATCACCGTCCCCAGAGCCGCTCGCTGGTCCGTTGTGGCGAGGTACCCGCCCTCGGCCTGCAGAGCCGCGAGCATGTCGTGGTACCTCGACGCGGGGACGAGGACGTTCCCGTCCGCCGAGCAGCCCGAGCCGAAGTCGGAGGTCTTCGAGAGCATGCAGTTGCGAGCCGTCTCCTGCAGGTCCGCGGTCTCGTCGACGAACTCCGTCGCGTTGCCGGCCCCGACGCCGTACGCCGGCGTGCCGGAGCTGTACGCCGCTCGCACCAGCCCCTGGCCACCGGTTGCGATGACGAGGTCGGCGCGGCGCATGATCTCCTGGGATGCGGCGAGGCTGGGCAGCGTGATGCACTGCAGGATGTCGGCCGGAGCACCCTCCGCCTCCAGCGCTTCGCGCATGAGCCGGACGGTCTCGAAGGTCGTGCGCCTCGACCGTGGATGGGGGGAGAACACCACGACGTCGCGCGCCTTGATGGCGTAGATCGCGTTGCCGGCGGGCGTCAGGTCGGGGTTGGTCGTCGGGACCACGCAGCCGATCACGCCGACCGGCTTGCCGTACTTGACGAGTCCCCTCTCGGGGTCCTCCTCGATGACACCGACGGACGGGCTGCGCAGGGCGTCGCGGAGCACGCCGCGGATCTTCATCCGCTTGTTCATGCGGCTCTCGAAGTCGCCGAGTCCCGACTCCTCGATCCCCATCCCCACCAGCCGGTGGAACGAGGTCCGGTTCGCGACCGCCCAGGCGACGGCCTGGATCAGACGATCGACAGTGGCCTGATCGTAGGTCTCGATGATCGCCAGCGCGGCCTTCGCGCGGGCGAACACCTCGTCGAGCTCCTGCTCCTGCTCGAGCGAGAGGGACTTGCTTGTTGAAGCAGCCATGACAACTCCGTCCATGGGCATCTGATGCCGACCGCCGAATGCTATTCAGACGCCGACGCGGCCGACAAAGGGTGTCCCACTGGGCAGAAAGCGCGCGGTCAGCCCACCGTTTCGGGCCTCTTCAGGGAGGAGTTGTACCACTCGATGGGTCGCGCGGTTGCCGCATCCCGCCCTCGCGGTTAGCGTCCCGAGCGCCGGCCGGTGCGGCCGATCCCCAGATCGAGAGGACCGGACGGCATTCCCCAGAGTGGCGCCGGGCGGGCGCAGTCCCACCCGGCGTCAGATCGAAGACGATCAAGGAGCAAGGGATGCGCAAACGACTGACCACAAGGTGGGGAGCCGCGGGAATCGGCGCGCTGGCGATAGTGCTCGCCATCGCGGCCTCACCCGCGTACGGGCAGCTGAGGCCGGCAGAACCGGTCCCGCCCGCGGGGCTGACAGGCCTCGAACCGACCGGAGCCGACATGCCGACCGTGGGAGGCAATCTCGGCAATCAGCACTACTCGGGCCTCACCCAGATCACGAAGCAGAACCTCAAGGACCTCGCGCCGACGTGGCGCACGCACGTGTCGGCGGTGGCACCGGCCTCGGGCAACACCGGGCAGCAGACGACGCCGATCGTGGTCGGCGGCGTGATCTACCTCGACACGCCCAGCGGTGGCGTGATCGCGGTCGACGGTGTGACCGGAGACGCCATCTGGAAGTGGGAGAACCGCGTCTACGGGCTGTCGGGCACCCGCCGCGGCGTGTCCGCCGGCGACGGCAAGATCCTCACGCTCGCCGGCGGCAACCGCGTCGTCGCGCTCGACCAGGCCACGGGCGCCGAGGTCTGGGCGGTGCAGCCCACCGGACCCGGCGGCGAGGACCTCGGGCGTGTCGGCAAGGTCGCGACCGTGTACTACGACGGAATCGTGTACGCGCACGCGGCGGACGGCGATCGGGGCGCGGTCGTGGCGCTCGATGCGAGCGACGGGTCGTATCTGTGGCACTTCTTCGGAGGCCCGCAGCGTGGCGAGCAGTTCACGGGCGTCGACGGCGTCACGTTCGACGCCTCGGAGACCTGGGGTCCGGTACTCCCGGACGGAACGGACTGCTCCGAGGAGGGCGGTGCCACGTCCTGGATGCAGGGCGCCGTCGACCCCGAGCTGAACATGTACTACATGACGTTCGGCAACGCGCGCAGCTGCACCTCGTCGCAGGACGGCTCGCAGCGCCCGGGCGACAACCTGTTCTCGAGCACGATGGTCGCCGTGGACGCGTCCACGGGTGCGTACAAGTGGCACTACCAGTCGATCCACCATGACGTGTGGGACATGGACAACGTCCACCCGCCGACCCTGGCCGACATCCGCGTCGCCGGCGAGGAGCGGAAGGTCGTCTTCTACGGCAGCAAGTCCGGTCACCAGTTCGTGCTGGATCGCACCAACGGCGAGCCGGTCCTCCCGGTGACCGAGAAGGCCATGATCACGGACTCGCGCCAGGCGCACTCGCCGACGCAGCCGTTCCCCGAGACCCGGCTCCTGCCGGACTGCGTCGTGTGGGAGAAGCTCGACGCTGCGAACATCCCGGGCGACCCGTGGCGTGCGGTGCCGAACTACAACGGCTACCAGCCGGACGCAGAGGGCAACCTCGTCTTCAACCCCGACAGCTATGTCGCGGTCGACGAGCCGTTCCTCACGTACCCGGAGGGGTACCCGGCCGGCCATCGCCTCGGCTGCATGTACGACCCGCAGTGGGACGCGCCGATCCTGTCGACCACCAGCCAGAACGGCGGCGCAGACTGGTCGAACCACTCGTACAGCCAGAGCACCAACCTCGTCTACTACCCGTACGGGACCAACCCCGTCGCGCACTACAACGGCGCCTCCGCCAACGGCCTGCGCGCCATCGGGCAGTACCAGACGGGCGGCATCCTGGCCTACGACGCGTCCACCGGGAAGGTGGCGTGGACCAACCACCTCGGAACGGACATGTCGCACGGCCAGGGACCGCTGACCACGGCATCCGATCTGCTGTTCGTCGGCCAGATCGACGGCAGGGTGCTGGCGATGGACGCCATCAGCGGCGACGTGCTGTGGGACTTCCAGACCGGCTCGGGCATCGCGGCGGCGCCGGTCACCTACGAGGTGGACGGCGAGCAGTACGTGGCCGTGTTCGCCGCGGGTTCGACGAACCCGTACGGCGGCTCGGTGACGCAGGGCGACTCGCTCTGGGCCTTCAAGCTCGGCGGCACGTACACGACGGACTCCGGGAGCCAGGAGGGGCCGGACACCGCGCCCCTGACGATCCGCCGCCCGGTGGGCGGAGCAGCCGTCGAGGGCTCGACGGTCGGCAACACCGTCCTCCTCGCGCGCACCAGCCGCACCGCCGACACCGCGGCGGCACGCGACAGCGTGGCGACGAACGGCATGCAGCCGACGCATCTGCGCGTGCCGGTCGGCACCACGGTGACCTTCCGCAATCCGGGGGCCGAGACGTTCCCGAACTTCCCCAACGCGAAGCCGCACTGCGCGACGCAGTTCTTCGAGGGCGAGTTCAACGTCAGGCTGCAGCCGGGGGAGACATACCAGCACACGTTCGATCGCGCGGGTGAGTACTTCTTCAACGACTGCACGGATCCGCGGCCCACCGGCAAGATCGAGGTGTACCTCACGCCCCAGGATCAACCCGGCGCGCTGAAGTTCACGCCGAGCACGCTGAACCTCGGGTCGGGGACGGGGCTGTTCACCGGAGTGAACGGCAAGGTCTCCGCGCACTTCGAGCTTCCGGCCGGCTACACCTATGACAGCGGTGCGGTGCTCGTGACGCCGCTGTCATCGACGCCGGTCGAGGCGTCCAAGGTCACCGCGAACAAGAACCGGATCATCCTCCAGTTCGACGCCGCGGCCGTGGACAACAACGTGCCGGCCGGGGAGGTGAGTCTCACCGTGCGGGCGAACGTCCTGAACGCCGCAGGGGTCCAGGAGCAGCTGTCCTCCACGGCCACCGTGACCGTCACGAAGTAGTCGTTCCCGCCACCGATCGATCCGCCTCCGTCGTTCGCGACGGGGGCGGATCGTCGTGTAGGGAGCCGGTGTCCCATTCGACGAAACTCGGCTTTGCACGCGCCATCGCGGCGGCCAGAGTCGCAGGGGCAGCGATGCGCGTGCGCACGCTCCCCGGCATCGACAGAGAGGTTGGCAATGCACCCTGACACCGCGGCGGTGACGCCATGACCGACAAGGAACCCGGCGCCGAGCCCGACGAGGGCTCCGGCACCGAGCCCGAGAAGGCGGCGGGCGACGCCCGCGACGCGGCGCCCGGGGATTCCATCTACCCGGCGACGAACACCTTCTACACGACGCCCAAGCTCAACCAGGGCGTGCCGGCAGACCCGATGTTCATCCGCGTGCTCTCGGCGATCGAGATCACGATCGGGGTCACGCTGTTCGCGTGCATCGTGTTCGGCGTGATGTACCAGGTGCTCGGACGGTACTTCCCCGCGATCAGCTGGGTCGGCGCGGGCGAGCTCGCGCTCCTGTCGATGATCGCGCTGACCTTCATCACCACCGGCTACCTCGTGGGCCGCAACGGCCACATCGTGCTCGAGATCTTCGACGAGATGCTCGCCGGGACCCGGCTCTTCGTCGCCCTGCGCGTCATCTCCGCCGTCATCATGGTCGTCACGAGCCTCGCGCTGGCCTACGAGGCATGGGTGAAGATCGACACCGAATGGGGCCGGCTGAGCGCGGCCATGCACATGCCCCTCGGCGTGCTCTACATCTTCGCCCTCGTCGGCTTCCTGTCGGCCGCCATCCACTCGTCGTTCAAGATCCCCTACGCGAACCGTCCCGAGCGCAAGCTCGACATCGGCGAGATGGAGGGCTGACCGGTGGACCTCTGGCTCTACATCCTGCTGTTCGTCGTCTTCCTGCTGCTGCGGGTGCCCGTCGCCTTCGCGATGATCGCCTCGAGCATGCTGTACTTCTACAGCCACGGCCTGTCGGCCGGCTACGCGATCTCGTCGATCGTCAACGGCATCAACAGCTTCCCGCTGCTGGCCGTCCCGCTCTTCATCTTCGTCGGCACGATCGCGAACAACCTCGGGATCGCCACGCGTCTGTACGACCTGGCGCGCGCGCTGCTGCCGCGTCTTCCCGGCAACCTGGCCTACGTCAACCTGGGGACGGCCATCGGCTTCTCGTGGATCAGCGGCTCCGCCCTCGCCGACGCCGCATCGACGAGCAAGGTGCAGATCCCCCAGATGCTGAAGGCCGGCTACCCCTACGGCTTCTCGGCCGGCCTCACGGCGTCGGGGTCGCTCATGAGCACCGTCATGCCGCCGAGCATCCCGGCGGTCCTCTTCGCGGCGACCGCCTCGATCTCGACCGGTGCGCTGTTCGCGGGCTCGATCATCCCCGCCATGCTCATGGCGATCGGCCTCGCCGCGTACATCTTCTTCTGGGTGCGCCGGCACCCGGACGTCGCCTCCAGCCGCCGCTTCGACGGCGGCATGTTCGGCAAGGCCGCCGTGCGCGTCATCGGGCCGGCGATGCTGCCCGTGATCATCCTCGGCGGCATCTTCAGCGGGCTGTTCACGGCGACGGAGAGCGCGGGCATCGCGGCGGTGTACATGCTCATCCTGGGCGCGATCTACCGCACGCTCACCTGGAAGGTGTTCTGGAAGTCGGCCAAGGAGACGGTCGTCATCGCGGGCGGGATCCTCCTGATCCTCGGCGCGTCCAACCTCATGGGCCAGGTGCTCGCACGGGAGCAGGTCTCGCGCGCGCTGGGCGAATGGCTGACCGGCCTCACCGACAACCCGCTGATCTTCCTGCTCATGCTCAACGTGCTGCTGATCCTGCTGGGAATCCCGCTCGAGGCGCCGCCGGTGATCCTCGTGCTCGTCCCGATCCTCATGCCGATCGTCGCGCAGTTCGGCATCGACCCGGTCCAGCTCGGCGTCATCATGATCCTCAACCTGATGATCGGGTCGCTGACGCCACCGGTCGGCGCGGTCCTGTTCGTGGTCGGATCGATCACGCGCAGACCCATGGGAGAGCTCTTCCGCGGGATCCTGCCGTTCCTCATCCCGCTCGGGACCGTCCTGCTGCTCCTGACGATCTTCCCGGTCATCGTCACGTTCCTGCCGACGCTCCTCGGCCTGCTCTAGCCCCCCGGATCCGATGTCCCCGCGGCGCAGGTCGCGGGGACATCGGAGACATGGGAACCGCCTGAAAGGAGGCATCCGTGACGAGGAAGCTCTTCGTGCTCAACGGTTCGAATCTCAACATGCTGGGTGTCCGCGAGCCCGAGCTCTACGGATACGCGACGCTCGACGACGTGCGGGCGGACTGCGAGCGGGTCGCGGGCGAGCTCGGCTTCGAGCTGTTCTTCGCGCAGTCCAACGCCGAGCACGAGCTGGTGGAGTGGGTGCACGACGCCTTCCGCCAGGGCGCGGCGGTGGTCATCAATCCCGCGGGCTTCAGCTTCGGATCGATGCCGCTGCTGGACGCGCTGCACATGCTGTCGACGCCCGTCGTCGAAGTGCACATCACCAACATCCACGCACGCGACGCCGACCACCGCCACTCGATCGTCTCGAAGGTCGCGCGCGTCGTGATCGCCGGAGCGGGCACGTACGGCTACGAGCTCGCCATCCGCGCCGCAGACCGCCTCACCGCCGGGGAGTAGGCGCCGGCGCCTCCGTACACGCCGGGGCGCAGCATCCATGATCCGTGGAATGGATGCTGCGCCCCGGCGCGTGCCGTCAGCCGCGGGCGATCGCGTCGGCGGCCTCGACGCCGAACACCAGGGCCTTCGTGAGGGCGGTTCCGGTCATGTACGAGGCGCCGTGGAAGCCGCCGACGACCTCCCCTGCAGCGGAGAGCCCCTCGATCGCGCTGCCGTCGACTCGTCGGACGGAGGCGTCCGGTGCGACGCGGAGGCCGCCGAACGTGGAGGTCATCGCGGTGACGGCGGGGTACGCGTAGTAGGGGCCCGCGTCCACCGGGCACAGCGCACCGACCCCGTTCACGAGCCCGGTGCGGCCGAACGGGTCCGTTCGCCGGCCGGCCACCGCGTCGTTGTAGCGATCGATCGTCCGCTCGAGCGCCCCACCGGGCAGGCCGAGGTCCTGCGCCAGCGCCCGGATCGTCGGCGCGCTGTGCAGATGGCCGAGCTCCTCGATGCGGTCCATGTCCGACAGCGGAACACCGGGCCGCGACTGTGCCCGCACGCGCGCGTCGAAGATCTGGAAGGCGATCCGTCCCGGCTGGCCGAGCACCGCCGACCCCAGCACCTTGTACGACTCCGATTCGTCGGCGAAGCGCTCCCCGCGCGCATTCACGAGGATCCCGCCGAGGTAGTTCGCGGTCAGCAGCTCGTGCTCGTCGTCGCTCGCGTCGGCGTGCTGGCCATACGTGCCGGACACATGGCCGATGTCGGCGAGTCCGGCGCCCAGCATCCACGCCATCCGGAGTCCGTCGCCGGTGTTGCCGACCCCGCCGTACGGCATGGCGGCGGCCTGATCCGGAACGAAGAGCCGCAGGAGCTCACGAGAACGCGAGAAGCCGCCGGTGGTGAGCACGACTCCCGCGTCCGCGGCGAACACGGCATCGGCGGAGCGGACGCCGGACACCCGGCCTCGTTCCGTGACCAGGCCGTCGACAGGGTGGCCCCGCAGGAGCACCGCGCCCGCGGCGACGGCCTCGCGCTCGAGCTGCGCCAGCAGATCGCGGATGCGGATGAGGTGGGCGCGGGCGACGGTCATGCCGGCGCTGACCTTGAGTTCGTCGGTCCAGGCATCGGCCCGGTCGATCGCTTCGATCGCGTGCGTCTGGCGGGCGACGAGAGCCCGCAGGAGGTCCTCGTCCGCGTCGCCGCCGCCGGTGTCGATCATGTCGGCGAGGAAGACGTCGTCGGAATCGTCGACACCCGCGCGCCGCTGGACCGGCGTGCCCGACAGCGCGAACCACCCGCCGCTCATGGCGGAACTGCCTCCGAGGCGATCGCGCTTCTCCAGGAGGGCGACGCTCAGGCCGGCCGTCGCGAGACGGCGCGCGGCAGCCAGGCCCGCGAGGCCTCCGCCGGCGACGACGGCATCGAATCGGTGCGACGCAGCGCTCATCGCGTGCTCCCCAGCTCGGCGGGACGGGTCAAGGCTCCCCCTGTGCTCGCGCGTCGGCTCGGAACCGGGCGACGTCCACCGTGCGCCCGGAGCGGGCGGCGAGGCCGGCGGCCTCCACCAGCGCGAGGGTCCGCGATGCGTCCTCGGCCGACACGAGCGGCTGTGCCGTGCCCCGTGCGACGTCGAGGAAGTGGTCGAGCTGCGCGGGGAACGATCCGCGGGGCACGAGCGGGAGGTACGTGCGCGACAGCGGCGAGTGCCAGTCCGCCGGGATCGAGGGATCGTAGGAGTACCTCGCGAGGTTCGGCACGGACAGCGCGGCCCGCGAGCCGACGATCCGGTACGCGACTCCGTCGGGGAGGAACGGGAACGCGGGGGTCTCCTCCGTCGCCTGGTCCCAGCCCCACGGCGACACCCCGGCGTCCGACGCCAGGAAGCTCCCGATCACGCCGCTCTCGAAGCGGAGGGTGAGGGAGACGGTGTCCTCGACCGCCAGGCCGCGGGCGTGAGAGCTGTACATCGCCTGGATCTCGGCCACCTCGCCGCACAGATGGCGGAGGAGGTCGAGATCGTGCACGACGTTGATCAGGGTGACGCCCGCGCCGGGCGCGCTGTGCCAGGGCAGATCGGTGAAGTACCGGTCCTCCTTGCGCGCCGACCACATCCCGCTCACCGCGACGACCGCGCCGAGCTCGCCGTCGCGGATCGCCGCCCGCGCACGCGCCACCGCGGGATGATGCCGCCGGTGGTGACCGACGAGGAGACGCCCGCCGAGGCGCTCCACCGCATCGACGAGCCGCAGGGACTGGGCGTAGTCGACCGCGACGGGCTTCTCGAGGAGCACCGCGACACCCGCCTCGAGGCATTCGACGGCCGTGTCGACGTGCAGCGCGTTCGGGTTGGCGATGACGACCGCGTCCGGGCGCGCGTCGGCGAGCATCTCGGCGGCGGAGGCGAAGACCGGGTGCCCGACGTCGGTGGCGATGGGAGCGGCGGGGTCGGCGATCGCCACCAGTTCGGCGCCGGGCGCGGCGTCGATGAAGTCGATGTGCTGGCGCCCCATGAAGCCCGCACCGATGACGCCGATGCGCACCGGCGGGCGGTCGGATGCGGTCACGGGAGCCTCCTCGGAGCTCGGTCTCGCCGATCGTCCGGCCCGAGCGTATGCGACGATGTTCCCGCTCGCGCGGGTCGTTCCATTCAGCGGCGCGGGCGATCCGGCAGGGGTCGAGGCCGCATGTTCCACTCGCCGGGACATCGCTTTGCCGCCCGTGCGAAGTCCGTAAGAGTCGGCACTGCCACCGGGCCGCAACGTGACACCGTGTCGATACCCGTCCGCACCGTGCGAGCGATGTCGAGAGGATGCTGCGCTCCGGCCACACAACGTCACGTCAGAACTTGCACGAAGACGTGCGAAGAAATCAGAGGAGAGTCCCATGAGCACAGCCCGCTCGACTCGCCGCGGCCTTCTTGCCGCGTCGGCGCTCGCAGCAACCGCTCTCGTCGCCGCCGGCTGCGCCGGTGGAGGCACCCCCGAGAGCGCGAACACCGAGAGCGCGGCAGCGAACGAACCCGTCACGCTGACCGTCGCGACCAGCCAGAACGAGGAGACGCCGAACTACTACTGCGGCGTCGAATTGCTGAAGGACCGGCTCGAGGGCGCCGACATCGGCTTCACCGTCGAGCTCTACCCCGCGAGCCAGCTCGGCCCGGATGCCGACCGGTTCCCGCTCGTCCAGGCCGGCGACATCGACATCGACCTGCAGGGCGCGTCCGCGCTCAGCTCGACGTTCGAGCCCATCGGCGTCGTCGACGCCGCCTACGCCTTCGACGACGTCGACCACGCGTTCACGTGGATCGACGAAGGCTCGGAGGACCTGTTCACCTCGTTCCACGAAGCCACCGGCGTCAACATCGTCGACGGCTGGTTCTTCGGCAACCGCACGTTCACCACCAAGGACGTCGAGGTCACCAGCCCCGACGACCTCGAGGGCGTCCCGATGCGATTCCCGAACTCGCCGCAGTTCCTCGCCAACGCCGCGGCGCTGGGCGTGACGAACCCGGTGTCGGTCGCCGTCGAGGAGGTCTACTCCGCCCTGCAGCAGGGCATCGCGGTCGGCCAGGAGAACCCGATCGTCGCGACGCACTCGTCCAGCTACGACGAGGTGCTCAACACCGCGGTGCTGAACAACCACAACGTCGGCATCCACTGGCTCCTGGTCAGCGACAAGACGTACGACAAGATGAGCGACGAGCAGGCGGCGCTGCTCGAGGAGACCATCCACGAGATCCGCCCCGAGAACCGCACGTGCGTCGAGGAGGCGACCGAGGAGATCCTCGACGAGTACCGATCCGACGACGCGTTCACGGTGATCGAGACCGAGGACATCGACATGGATGCCTTCATCAGCAAGGCCGAGGCGTACTTCGAGGACCACTACACCGGTGAGAACCTCGAGGCGTACCAGGCCATCCGCGAGATGGCGGGCTGACCCGACACAGCGACGACGAGGGGTGGGTGCGCGAGCGCACCCACCCCTCGTCGTTCGTCGTCACGCCACGCGGTCGGAGGACAGCCGGCGGCTGAGCGTCATCGCCGCGGCACGCACCGCGGGTGCCACGCGGTCGGGGTCGAGGTCCGCGATCGAACCTGCCACGGAGATCGCGGCGACCGGCACGCCGCCGTGGTCGAGGATCGGGCTCGCGGCGCATGCCCGGCCGACCGCGCACTCCTCGTTCTCGGTCGCGGCGCCGAGTCGCCGGATGCCGACCAGCTCGCGCATCAGCAGCGCCGAGTCGGAGATCGTGTGAGGCGTCCGCTTCTCCAGCTCACCGGACGTGATCCTGTTGACCTCCGAGGATGGGGAGAACGCCAGGATGGCCTTGCCGAGGGCCGTCGAGTGCGCGGGAAGACGGCCGCCGATCCTGGCGAGGGGACTCGCCGTGGGCTGACCGCGCACGATGGCGACGAACACGACGTCGGCCCCTTCGAGAACCGCCAGGTGGACGGTCTGACCCGTGATGTCGCGCAGCTCGGACATGACCGGCAGGGCGAGCCGCCGCAGGGTGCGAGGCTGCTCGACCGTCTGACCGAGCTCGAAGAGCCGGATGCCCAGGTACAGCAGATCGCCGTCGCGATCGAGGAACCGCTGCGCCACGAGGTCGGCGGCGATCCTCGACACCGTGGACTTCGGCAGGTTCGCGCGCCGCGCCAGCTCGGAGACACCGAGTCCCTCGTCCTGCTCGCCGAAGGCGTCGAACACCGCCGTCACACGATCGAGGACGCTGACGGACTCGTTCCAGCTCGCGGTGCGCATCAGCTCGCGGTGCGCATCAGCTCACGCCGCGGCCAGGCGACGGGTCACCGTGCTCCCGGCGGCGCGCACCAGCGGCGCGACCCGATCAGGGTCCATCGCACCGCTCGGCCCAGCGATCGAGATCGCCCCGAGCACCACACGATCACTGGACAGCACCGGCGTGGCGACGGCGAGGATGCCCGGATACGAGGCCTCCATGTCGGTCGCCATCACGGCGGCGCGCACGTCCGCGAGCTCCCGCCGGAAGCTGTCGGCGTCGTCTTCCGGCAGCGGCGCGCTGACCCGGCTGACGACCGCGGGGTCCGCGCAGAAGGCGAGGTACGCCTTGCCGCTGGCCGTCGTGAGCGCCGGGGATCGCATGCCGGCACGGGTCGGGAGCATCGGCAGCCGTCCGGCGACGGCGGCGATGGAGACCATGTCGGTTCCCTGCTGCACCCACAGGCCCACGCGCTCGCCGGTGACGTCGCGGAGGTTCCGGAGCACGGGCGCCGCCGCGGCGACGAGGCGGCGCGGCAGGCTCGCGCGGGCTCCCAGCTCGAACAGGCGCAGCCCCAGCGAGACGCCGTCCTCGGTTCGCGAGAGGTAGCGCTGCGACACGAGTTCCGCGACCAGGCGCGACACGGTGGACTTCGGCATCGCGGTCCGGATCGCGAGATCGGTGATCGTGATCGATCCACCCGACTCCTTGACCGCGTCGAGGATCGCGATGATGCGATCGAGCACGGAGACGGGCCGCGCCGGTGTGGCGGGAGTCGTGTTCCATTCGGCGAGACTCGGCATCGAGCTCCCCCTCCCAACAGGTTGAATCGTCGTCGATCATCCGTTGTGTTCGAACGTACTAGTTAGTACGGATCGAGGCAATGGTGCAACAGCAATCACGGGTGCCGGCCGGTTCCGGTCGCACGAGGAGGTGTCATGCGCACGTCGATTCCCCCGGACATCCCGGCGAACCGCTACGTGGTCGGCCTAATCGGCGAGGGGATTCAGGAGTCGCTGACGCCCCCCATGCATGAGGCGGAGGCCCGGGCGATGGGGCTCGACTACGAGTACCGCATCTTGGACCTGATCGAGCTCGGCCGGCCCGCCACGGACGTCGGCGCGATCCTCGCCGAGGCGCGTGAGGCCGGGTTCGCCGCGATGAACATCACGCACCCGTGCAAGCAGCTCGTCCTCGACCTCGTAGACGACTTGGATACGGATGCTGCGAACCTCCGCGCCGTGAATCTCGTGGTCTACACCGACGGGCGCCTGGTGGGCCACAACACCGACTGGCTGGGCTACCGCGACGGGCTCATCGCCGGCCTGCCGGGAGCAACGTTCGACGACGTCGTCCAGTTCGGGTGCGGAGGCGCCGGTGCGGCGACCGCCTATGCGCTCCTCTCTCACGGCGCCCGGCAGCTTCTGCTGGCCGACGTCGACCCGGAGAAGGCGGATGACCTCGCGGGCCGAATGGCAGCGCTCTTCCCGGCGCAGGTCGTCTCGACGGTCGCGCCGCACGATCTTCCCCGGGCCGTCGCGGCCGCCACGGGTGTCGTCAATGCCACTCCGCTGGGAATGGCTCACCACCCCGGGGTCGCGTTCGATCTCGAGCTGCTCCGCCCGGGTGCGTGGGTCTCGGACGTGGTCTACCGACCACTCGAGACCGAAATCCTCCGGCACGCGGCGCACCGCGGCCATCCAGTGCTGCACGGCGGCCTGATGGCCGTCGGGCAGGCATGCGCCAGTCTCCACATCATCACGGGCAGGAAGCCCGATCGTGAGCGGATGCAGCGCCACTTCCGCATGCTCATCAGCGCCGAGGAGCAGTCAGGCCGGGGAGAGGGCGAGCGATGAGGGAATCGAGCGACGTGCGCGAGGACGCGTCCACGGCCAGGGCGCTGCGCACCAAAGAGGACATCCTCCGGGTCGCCACCGCCGAGTTCGCCGCCAACGGCTACGCAGGAGCGCGCGTCGATGAGATCGCCGCCCGCACCCGCACGACCAAGCGGATGATCTACTACTACTTCGCCTCGAAGGAGAGCTTGTACCTCGCCGTGCTGGAGCGCGTGTACGCGCAGATCCGCCAGGTCGAGCGAGGGATCCAGATCGGCGAGCTCGCCCCCGATGAGGCGCTCCGCAGGATCGCCGAGGCGACGTACGACCACCACACGACGCACCAGGCGTTCATCCAACTGGTGAGCATCGAGAACATCCACCGGGCCGAGCATCTGAAGCAGTCCGAGACCATCCTCCGCGAGAACGCGACCGCGATCACACTGCTCGAAGAGGTCATCGAGCGAGGTGTCCGCGCAGGGGCGTTCCGCGACGACGTCGATGCGGTGGATGTCCACATGGTCATCAGCGCCTACGCCTGCTTCCACGTCGCCAACCGCCACACGTTCGCCGCGATCTTCGACCGCGACATGCTGGATCCTCATCTGCAGGACTCGCACCGGCGCCTCATCGGCGACATGATCGTCGCCACCATGACCGATCGCCCGGGCGCACGACCGCCTGTCTGAGACGGGTCAGCCGCGGACGGGCCCGAACGAGGCGAGCCGCTGCGCGACCGTCTTCGCCGCTGCGCGCACGTCAGCGGCGTACCTGCTCGCGTCGAAGTCTCCGGCACGCCCCGAGACCGAGATGGCGCCCGCGAGGCCGCTCCCGGGAACGAGCACCGCGGCCGCGATCCCGCGCACGTCGGGATCGAGCTCACGATCCTCGACAGCGGTGCCGCCCCGCCGGATGTCGGCGAGCTCGCGCTCGAGCAGCACCGGATCGGTCACCGTCTCGGTCGTCAACGCCTCGAGCTCCTCCGAGACCACCTCGTCGACCTCGGCCGGTGCCGCGTGCGCCAGTGCCGCCTTGCCCAACGCGGTGGCGTGGATCGGGACCCGCGTCCCGGTGCGCACGGCCGGCATCGCGCCTCCTCGTCCGCGCACCATCGCGATGCAGACCATGGCGCGCGCGTCGCGGATGGCGAGGTGCACGTCCTCACCGGTCCTGTTGCGCAGGTCGGTCATGACGGGCAAGGCCGCGATCCTGAGCTCGCGGGGCTGCTCGGCCAGTTGTCCCAACTCGAACAGCCGCAGCCCGAGGTGGATGAGCCTGCCGTCGCGCTCGAGGTACCGCTGGCGGACGAGCGTCGCCACCAGCCGCGACACCGTCGACTTGGGCAGCCCCGCGCGCACGGCGAGCTCGGAGATGCCCAGGCCTCTGTCGTCCTGGTCGAACGCCTCGAGGATGCACGTCATGCGGTCGATCACGCCGAGAGCATCGTCGCCGCGTTCGGCGCGCATCCCTCAGGCCACCTGCAGCGCGAGCCGGTGCGTGAGCGCGAGCGCCGCGTGTCGCACCAGCGGAGCCATCCGATGCGGATCCATGTCGGTGACGGGGCCTGCGACGGAGATCGCCGCCACAGGGACGCGGTCCGGCGAGAGCACGGGGCTGGCGACGCCGACCACCCCCGGAAAGGTCTCGCAGAGATCGATCGCGACCGACGCCGTCCGCACCGACACGAGCTCCTTCTCGAAGGTGTTGCGCCGGCTCGAGTCGAGGCCGGTGAAGACGCTGCCGAGCACGCCCTCGTCGTCGGTGAACGCCAGCACGGCCTTGCCGAGGGCGGTGGTGACCGAGGGCACGCGGACTCCGGCGCGTGACGGCACGGGGCGCAGGCGCCCGCGCACAGAGATCACCGACAGCATCTCGCGGCCCTCCTGGACCGCGACGTTCAGGTGCTCTCCCGTCGCGTTGAAGAGCTCCGCGAGCACCGGCAGCGCGGCGACGCTCAGGCGCCGCGGCGTGCTCGCTCGCGCGCCGAGCTCGAAGAGCCGGAGCCCGATCACCACGCCCTCCTCGGTGCGCGTGAGGTAGCGCTGCCTGACGAGGTCGCCGACCAGCCGCGACACGGTGGACTTGGGGATGCCGGTGGCCAGCGCGAGCTGGGTGATCGTGGTGGAGCCGTGCGACTCGCGCACGGTGTCGAGGATGGCGAGGATCCGATCGAGCACCGATACCGGCTCGTCTCTGAGGGCGGATCGCATGTGTGCAGTATCCGTGCGACCCACGCGGTGCGGCAAGCGTCCGCCCTCACACCGGGCATCTGGTTCCACCCAGTGGGACGCGTGCGCGCCGACGGCATGCGTCGGGGGCCCGGACGCGTCGATCCGACGTGTCCGGGCCCCCGCGATCAGCATCCATTAACCTCCGTGTCGGCCGGTCACGCCGTGCAGAACGGCTTGATGCCCATCGCGCTCTCGAGCCCTTCCAGCACGTGCTGTTTGAAGAACTCGTCGCCGGCGAGCGGGGCATCGGTCCAGGCTGCGGCGTCGTGACCGAGCGTCGTCAGCCAGGCACGGCCGCCGTCGTAGTACTGGCACCAGCTGACCGGGTGGGACTCGCCGTGACCCGCGGGGGTCGCCTCGCTCGTCGCCTTGTCGACCTCGAGGAGGACGTTGACGAAGCTCGGGTACGGCGTCAGGTTGTACCACTCGTCCTTGAATGCCCACGTGGGCGGGAGGAAGGACGTCGAGACGTCCTTGTTGTTGATCGTCTCGACCGTGCCGTCGCGGTTCGGGCCGTGGTTGTAGAAGTTGGCCCCGCCCAGCAGACCCTCGTAGTACTCCCACGAGTACTCGGCGCCGAACGCGTTGTGGATGCCGACGAAACCGCCGCCGCCGCGGACGTACTGCATGAGCGAGGTCTGCGCGGTGTCGTCGAGCGTGTCGCGGTTCGAACTCAGGAAGACGACCGCCTGGTAGTTGTTCAACCGGAACTGCGAGAGGTCCTCGGTGTAGTCCGCGGCGATCCCGCGCTCCGCGGCCCACGCGATGAGGGCCGACTGGGCGACGTTGTTGGCGTTCAGCGGAGGATTGAGGCCGGGGCCGAGGGCGGTGCCCAGGTGGGCGTGTCGCGGACCGGCGGTGCGGCTCCAGATGAGGATGCGCTTCTGCTCGCCTTCCTTCCAGCCGTTGCCCCATTCGTTGTAGCAGGCGGGGTCGGTCCCACGGCAGACGCCGTAGTCCTTGATCTCGTCCGTGTAGATCTGGCTGGCGGTCGCGGGCTGGCCGCCCAGTCCGTTCCCGTTGCCCTTCCCGTTGTTCAAGGCCGCTCCCCCGACCACCAATCCCGCGCCGAGTGCTGCCGCGGCGACGAGGGCGACACCGGAGCGTATGAGCGATTTCATGTGATCTCCTTTGATCCGTTCGTGCTGGGACCTCGGGGCATCACGTGCGATCGGCCCGGGTCGGCAGCGAATCTAGGCGCAGCCGATTGCGCGCAGCAACGCGCGTTCCACCCAGTAAGCCGAGGAGCGGGAAGCACCTGATCACTCGCCGGCTGCCGACATGGCAGAAGCCCCACGATTCCTGTATTCCTACGGGATTCGTGGGGCTTCTTAACGCGGAATGGCCACCCTGCGATGGGTGGCCATTCCGTGAATGGGTGTCCGGCGGTGTCCTACTCTCCCACAGGGTCCCCCCTGCAGTACCATCGGCGCTGAGAGGCTTAGCTTCCGGGTTCGGAATGGGACCGGGCGTTTCCCTCTCGC